>NZ_JBFBLV010000003.1:0-282969 GCF_040686835.1 Specibacter sp. NPDC078692 | reverse complement strand
TCGCTGGCGAAGCTCATCTGGATATTTCTTCGGTGGTGCCATGGTGCTCATCCTTTCAAGGATTCAACACCCTCCATTAAACCCGGGGCGGTTCAAACTGACTCTTTTCTAGTGCTATCTTGCGTATCCGATCATTGCATTAGCGCAGGCCAAGACGACTGCAAGTACCGCCAATCTATTCAGCTGGTGGATCGGATCAATGCTACCGATGGTGTGGTGCGCGTCGGATCAACTGTGCGTAAACCGTGGACGGTAGTAACGCCAAGTGTGCTTGCATATAAGAAGGCCCTGCGGGATGCCGGTGTTGATGTGCCTGTCAGTTATGGGCAGGACACTCGGGGAAGGCATATTACGGATTTTGTCCCGGGTTCTCGGGCTATGGATTCATTCAGACTCTCCCTCTCTTAACTGTCCAAGATCGGCCGTCTCGTGCGAGCCATTCACGACGCCAGTGCCTCCTATGAGCCCACCGCCAAATCAAGCTGGATCCCACTCATTCTGACTCCCAACGCCGACCTGATCTGTCACAATGACCTGGCCCCTTGGAATCTCATCATTGGGGAACGATGGGTGTTCATCGACTGGGACGCAGCAGCACCGAGCACTCGCCTCTGGGATCTCGCCTACGCCGCACAAACATTCACACTGAACGACGCCTCAGCGGTTCCAAACGAGGCGGCGCGGGCGCTAGCAGCCTTCATTGACGGCTACGATGTCGACAAGGAACTCCGTGCATTGCTCCCCGCAGCCATTGGGACAGAGCGACCACCTACGTGGTGAAGCACGAGTCAATATGGCTCCAAGCTCTCCGACCTGCCCCGTAGAGGTTCCCACTGCGGAGACGAGTTGCCCCGCACGCGAGAATGAAAGGTTCGTGGCTGGCCTGATTCAAAGCCTTTGCCGGAATCTCTAAGTCCTGCCTCAAGCACAATGAATTGACAGTCCTCAAGGGAGAAGTGTTACAGATTGAAAGTGTGCCGCCAGGCCAATGCCCCCGGCAACACTGATCATGGCGAACGCATCCCGGCCATCTGCTCCGCGCATTCCACCCTCTGACGTCTGCCGCTGCACTTGGGCGAGCAGCCTCGTCACCAACACAGCCCCGGAAGCACCGTACGGGTGCCCCAAAGCCAGCGCCCCGCCGTCGTGGTTGAAGCGGGTGGGATCGAGGTCCAGAATGTCGGCCACAGCCAGCACTTGGGAGGCAAAGGCCTCATTGAACTCGATGAGAGAATTCCTGACCTGGCCGATCTGCATTCCGCTTCGGGTCAGCAATAATTCCATGGCATGCGCTGCTCCTACTCCCAGAAGATTGGGATCATTGCCCGCAACTGCACTTGCGCGAAACGCCAAGACAGTTCCGGCATCACCCCCCAGAGACTTTGCCATTGCCCGAGCCCGCGTCAGCGAGGTGACAACTGCCATCGCCGCGCCATCGCTGAACGGACAAGAATTACCGGCCGTCACACTGCCACCCGGAACAAACGCCGCCGGGAAGCGTGCCATGAGGCTATGGCTGAGCTTGGGCCGCGGCCCCTGGTCTGCAGTGAGGCCAGCCAAGGGGACCAACTCCTTAGTGAAGGCGCCATTGCGCTGAGCGTTCACCGCTTTGGTATGGCTGGCCCGGGCGTAATCGTCCTGCCGCTCGCGCGTGATGCCATAGTGGCGTGCCACATTTTCAGCGGCCACGCCTGCATCGGGATCGCCCGTTTCCAGTGGGGCGAATTGCGCCCGGTCAAAGAACTCAAGAGAACCGTCGGCGGCCTTGTGAGCCCTTGCGGGAGCCGTGCTGATGCTCTCCACTCCCCCGGCCAGATAGAGATCACCGGCGCCAGCCTGCACCAGACGGGCGGCCAGAATGATCGCTTCGAGCCCTGATCCACACTGCCGATCCACCGTCAGCCCGGGTACCTGATCGGGTAGCCCTGCGGTGAGGGCGGCTAGGCGGGCAACATTGCCGCCTCCCCCGGTGGCATTGCCCACGATGACGTCGTCGATCTCTGCCGGGATAATGCCCGAGTCGGCTACGAGGTGCTCAATCACGGTGGCGGCCAGCTCATGCGCCCTGAAATTCTTATAAGCTCCGCCGGCCTTAGCCGTGGGCAGCCGTCTGGCCATGAGCACTACCGCGGTAGTGTCAGGGTTACGGGCCTCAGTTTCAGTTCCTGCTGCTTCAGTACTTGCATAGTTAGGAACGGCGTTGGACACGGGGGTCTCCTTCCACGATCCACTGAGTCAGGAGTGCTCTGCTGATTTTTCCGCTCCCCGTCAAAGGAAGTTCGGCCAGCTCATAGTACTGCGAAGGGCGGTGGCTGGCTGGCAACTCTGCAGCTCCGGCGCGCAGGAGTGCGAGAGCATCAGGACTAGTGCTGCTACGGTGCGCGTCAGAATATGGAGCGGCAGGACGAAACGCTGCAATAACTCGATGGCCCCGCACCGGATCCGGTAGTCCTGCAACAATGACGTCCATCTCCGTGCCGCTGCTGCTATCACCGCTACTTCCACCGTTGCTGTTCCTGCGAAGAGCCTGTTCGACGGCGTGTGGGTAGACGTTGGCGCCGGAGATTAGGATCATGTCGCTGGCACGGCCCGCCAGGCGAAGCTTGCCATGCTCATCGAGGCGGCCTTGGTCATGCACCGTGTACCAGCCGTCGATACCGTGAGTAGAGAAGGCCAGTCCGTCGTCACCCCAGGCGTAACCGCTGCACACATAGGGACTCTTCACGCAGACACTTCCCAGTTTTCCGGTGTCCACTCCCCTGCCTTGCCCGTTGCGGATACTGAGCTGCACACCGGGAAAGGCGCGCCCTACGCCGTCAGACTCTTCTAGGACAGCTCCCGGCTCCAGAGTTGTGGCGGCGACAAAACCCAGCTCAGCCGCACCATAATACTGGTGGATCACGGCGTTCGGCGCCCACTGCTGGGCCAAGGCTGCCGTTGCACTACTAAGCGCCGAACCAGCACAGACGATGCTGCTGATTACCGGAGCTAGCTGGCCGGTGGCCACTCCTCGACGAGCCAACAGCTCCAACACCGTGGGTACCAGCACGAGCCGATTCACATGGTTGGCCGACACTGCCGCCAGCGCTGCATCCGGGCTGAAATCTGGGAGCGCAACAAAGGAGCCGCCAGCAAAAATGGATTCACCTAGCGCGTAGAGATTCATGCTCGCGGCCATCGGCCCCGGTGCAAAGGTAACCGTTTCGGCAGTGAGCCCAAAATAGTCAGTACTGCGAATAAAGGATTCATGCCACGTAGCCGTGCTGCGCGTGAAGGCCTTGGGCAGTCCACTGGTGCCGGAAGAAAGCCCTAGCAGGAACGGAGGATCAATGGCGTCCTGCGTCGTGGCCCAACTCTGGGCGGTTTCAGCCAGTTGTTTGCGGAGCTCCTGCGGCCAGCTGGTATCCACCACCATGGCTGTTTTGTGCTGGCGTAGGGCGGCACAAAACTGCACTGCCACGTCCACGCTAGCGGGTACGTCAATGACAGCTACCGGGCCGCAGCTGGGCCCGGGGGCGCTAACCGTCACCGACGTACCGGCACCGGGTTCGGCACTGACCAAGGTTTCGGGCGCCTCGGCGGCCGCCAGCAGGCTGGCGTAGTCAAGGCGCTGGGCGCCAACAGTCACGGCGGGACGTGCCCCGGCAGTTTTGGCCCAGTGCTGGAGTTTCTCTATGAACGGCATTGCCTTCATCGTAGAGGAGAATCGCACGCACAGAAATGTGGCCGTTATCTAGTGTCTTACCCTCGATAGCCAGCTGTGGGGATACCCTGTAGCCATGACTTTTAATGAAGGCGCGCGACTTGACCCCTCGCAAGCGGAAGACCGTAGAGGCCGTGGCAGTATGGGCCGGGGCGGCAAGATGGGACTAGGACTCGGCGGCGGCATTGTGGTGCTCATCGGTGCCCTATTGGGGATCAACCCCGATCTCCTGAGCTCCATCTTGGGTGATACCGGCGAACAACCGGCCATCGAACAGACCGGTGGATCGGCCATCGAGAGCTGCCAGACCGGGGCCGACGCCAATGCACGGCTGGATTGCCGCATCCTCGGCACCGCCAACTCGCTCAATAGTTTCTGGCCTGGCTACCTCAACCAATATGGAGTGAAGTACTCAGTCCCCAAAACCGTGATCTTCACCGGCAGTGTTGACACTGCCTGTGGTGCGGCCACCTCAGCCGTTGGCCCGTTCTACTGCCCGGGTGATAACAAGGCCTACTTTGATCCAGATTTCTTTGCCCAATTGGAAACCCAGTTTGGTTCCTCTGGCGGTCCGTTAGCCCAGGAATATGTGGTGGCCCACGAGTTCGGTCACCACGTGCAAAACCTCACCGGAACCATCGGCAAAGCACAGCAGGACCCCAAAGGTGCACAATCGGCAGCCGTCCGCACGGAGCTCCAGGCAGACTGCTATGCAGGAGTTTGGATGGGGTACGCCTCCACTACACCAGCCCCTGGAAGTGACCAGCCCTTCCTGAAGCAGCTGCAGCAAAAGGACCTCAATGATGCGCTGTCCGCGGCGTCGTCTGTGGGTGATGACAGGATTCAAAAGGCCGCCACCGGCAGGACTAACCCCGAATCGTGGAGCCACGGTTCGAGCGAACAGCGTCAAAACTGGCTGTACAAGGGCTATCAGAGTGCCGATCTGGCCGCGTGCGACACGTTCTCCGTCCCGAACGTCTAGCTCGGAACGAAAAGAACCGCCGCCGTCCCCGAACAATTTCGGGAACGGCGGCGGTTCTTCTAATTCGTGGGTGGCGGTGGTGACTAGATGTTGAAGCCGAGGGCACGCATCTGGTCGCGACCGTCGTCCGTGATCCGCTCGGGACCCCACGGCGGCATCCACACCCAGTTGATGCGCCATTCGTCAACGATCGGGCCCAGTGAGTTTTCCACCTGCTCTTCGATGACGTCCTGCAGAGGGCAGGCGGCCGTGGTCAGCGTCATGTCCAACAGCAGGGCACCGTCCTCGCCGTAGCGCATGCCGTACAGCAGACCCAGATCGACGATGTTGACGCCGAGTTCCGGGTCAATGACGTCCTTGAGAGCTTCCTCAACGTCTTCGAGATCAGTTTGGCCGGCCACAAGGGCTGCGCTTGATTCGCTGATGTCAGTCATGATTCCTTCCTAGTGTTGTTTAGGCCGTGGCCGACTCTGCTACCAGGTAGCGGTCGTAGCCTTCTTCTTCCAAACGGTCGGCCAGTTCGGCGCCGCCCTGTTCGGCGATGGCACCGTCAACGAACACGTGCACGAACTGCGGCTTGATGTAGCGCAGGATGCGAGTGTAGTGGGTGATGAGCACTGTGCCCAGACCACCGGCTTCGATGGACCGGTTCACACCTTCCGAGACAACCTTCAACGCGTCAACGTCAAGGCCGGAGTCGGTCTCATCCAAGATGGCGAACTTGGGCTTGAGCAGCTCGAGCTGGAGGATCTCGTGGCGCTTCTTCTCGCCACCGGAGAAGCCTTCGTTGACGTTACGCTCGGCGAACTCCGGCTCGATACGCAGTTCAGCCATGGCGGCCTTGACGTCCTTGGTCCAGGTACGCAGCTTGGGGGCTTCGCCGTCGATCGCGGTCTTGGCGGTGCGCAGGAAGTTGGTCATGGTGACACCGGGGATTTCTACCGGGTACTGCATGGCCAGGAACAGGCCTGCGCGGGCGCGCTGGTCAACTGTCATCGCCAGAACGTCTTCGCCGTCGAGGGTGATGGAGCCGCTGTCAACCGTGTAGCGGGGGTGACCGGCAATGGTGGCAGCCAAGGTGGACTTGCCGGAACCGTTGGGGCCCATGATGGCGTGGGTTTCGCCGGTGTTGATGGTCAGGCTGACACCCTTGAGGATCGGCTTGATGCCCTGTTCCGTCTCGATGCTGACGTGCAGGTCCTTGATTTCCAGAGTAGACATACTCTATTTTCTCCTAAAAAAGTTTGTGTGCGGGCCGTGGCGCTACTGCGCGCTGACGCCGTTAAGAATGTTGGTGACGTCCACATAGACGTCGCTGCCGTGAACGCTCAGGGCAAAGACGGGTACCGGTTCGAATGCGGGCAATGTCAGCGGTTGTCCTGTTGTCAGGTCAAAGGAGCTGCCATGGGCCCAGCATTCGATGGTGCCATCCTCCACGTCGCCTTCGCTGAGGGAGATTTCTGCGTGTGAGCAGGTGTCTCCAATTGCGTGAAGCTCCCCGTAGGAATCCCTGACAATGGCGATGGGGTAATCATCAACCTCAACGAGTAAGGATGATTTCACCTGTACGTCGTCGGCTTGGCAGACAACGACTCCGGCGGGCGTGGAGGAATCGGTCACTGTGGGGTCGCCGCCAATTCGCGTTCCACGGACTCGCGCAGACGCTCTTCGAGGGCAGGTACCTGGATGTGCTGGATGACTTCGTTCAAGAAGCCGCGCACTACCAGACGGCGTGCAACACTTTCTTCAATGCCGCGAGCCTGCAGGTAGAACAGCTGCTCATCATCGAAACGGCCGGTGGCGCTTGCGTGCCCTGCCCCCTCGATCATGCCTGTCTCAATTTCCAGGTTGGGAACCGAATCGGCGCGCGCACCCTGGGTCAGGATGAGGTTGCGGTTCATCTCGTAGGTGTCGGTGCCTTCAGCCTGCTTGCGGATCAGCACATCGCCAATCCAGACAGCGTGAGCGTTATCGCCCTGCAGTGCACCCTTGTAGGTGACGCGGGACTTGCAGTTCTTCGTGGAGTGATCCACGAACAAGCGCTGCTCGAGGTGCTGGCCAGCGTCCGCAAAGTACAGCCCGTACATCTCAACTTCGGCGCCCGTGCCGCTGTAACGCGCGGCCGGGGTGGTGCGAAGCAAATCGCCACCGAGGTTGATGACAACGTGCTTGACCTTGGCGTCGCGGCCAACCTTGATGTGCTGGGCACTGGCGTGTACAGCGTCATCGTTCCAGTCCTGGATGCTGACAACTGTCAGGTTGGCACCGTCCTCGACGAGGATCTCGACGTTCTCGCTCAGCACAGCGGTGCCGCGGTGGTCCAAGACGACAACGCCGGTGGCGAACTTCTTGGCAATGACGACCACGTGCGCGGCTGTGGGCGCATCGCCCTGACCGGTGAGGGTCAAGGTGGTGAGGTTCTCAGCGTTGCCAGCGAATTCCTCGGGCAGGGTGACCACGGTGGCTTCGGTGAAACTAGCCCATGCCCCGGCGGCCACACGGTCTTCGGGGATACCAGCGGAGCCGATGCGTGCGTCGTCGCGACCCACGGTCTCAACGGTGACGCCGTCGGGCGCCGAAACCTCAACCAACGGTGCGGGACCGTTGAGCTCTACGCCCTTGATACCAACGCGGTCAAGGCCGCGCAGACGCTTCAGGGGGGTGAAGCGCCATTCTTCTTCGCGGCCCGTGATGGCCGGGAAGTCGGCGAGGTTGTAGGAGGTCAAGCGGCCGGCGCGTGAGCTATCCGGGACGCCGATGCCGCCACCGTGGCTGTCGCCGCCGTGGCTATGAGCCTTTGCAGCGCTGCCGCCGAGGGGACCTGACTCCGGGTTGATCTCGGAGAGGCTTTCGCCCTCCTCGGTCATGCCCTTGATGAAGCCCTGTGTCCAAACCTTTGAATCTGTTTCGTGTTCTTGCGTGAGCTCGGTCATTTAGCCGACGGCCCCTTCCATCTGCAGTTCGATCAGGCGGTTCAATTCGAGTGCGTATTCCATGGGCAATTCCTTGGCGATCGGCTCGATAAAGCCGCGCACAATCATGGCCATGGCCTCGTCCTCGGGCATGCCGCGGGACTGCAGGTAGAACAGCTGCTCTTCGCTGACCTTGGACACGGTGGCCTCGTGACCCATGGAGACATCGTCTTCACGAACGTCCACGTAGGGGTAGGTGTCCGAGCGGGAGATGTTGTCCACCAGCAGGGCGTCACAACGGACCGTGTTGGCCGAGTGGTTTGCACCCTCACGGATCTGAACCAGACCACGGTAAGCTGCGCGTCCACCACCGCGAGCAACAGACTTCGAGATGATCGAGGACTGCGTGTTCGGGGCAATGTGGACCATCTTGGATCCGGTGTCCTGGTGCTGACCTTCGCCGGCGAAAGCTACCGAAAGGGTCTCGCCCTTGGCGTGCTCGCCGACCAGGTAAACGGCCGGGTACTTCATGGTGACCTTGGAACCAATGTTGCCATCGACCCATTCCATGGTGGCGCCTTCGTGTGCAATGGCGCGCTTGGTCACCAGGTTGTACACGTTGTTGGACCAGTTCTGGATGGTGGTGTAGCGAACACGGGCGTTCTTCTTGACCACGATTTCGACAACGGCAGAGTGCAGCGAGTCCGAGGTGTAGATCGGGGCGGTGCAACCTTCGATGTAGTGCACGTAGCTGTCTTCATCGGCGATGATCAGGGTGCGCTCAAACTGGCCCATGTTCTCGGTGTTGATGCGGAAGTAGGCCTGCAGCGGGATTTCTACGTGAACGCCTTTGGGGACGTAGACGAAGGAGCCACCGGACCAGACGGCCGTGTTCAGTGACGCGAACTTGTTATCGCCCACCGGAATCATGGTGCCGAAGTACTCCTGGAAGATCTCCGGGTATTCCCGCAAGGCAGTGTCGGTGTCGGTGAAGATGACGCCCTGTGCTTCCAGGTCCTCGCGGATCTGGTGGTACACAACCTCGGACTCGTACTGGGCGGTGACGCCACCAACCAGACGGTTACGCTCAGCTTCGGGGATGCCCAGCTTCTCGTAGGTATTACGGATGTCCTCGGGGAGTTCTTCCCACGAACCGGCTTGCTTCTCCGTGGAGCGCACAAAGTACTTGATGTTATCGAAGTCGATGCCGGAGAGGTCTGCACCCCAGGTGGGCATGGGCTTGCGGTCAAAGTACTTCAGGCCCTTCAGGCGCATGTCCAGCATCCACTGGGGCTCGCCCTTCTTGGCGGAGATGTCCCGAACAACTTCTTCGCTCAGACCGCGGCGGGCGTTATCGCTGGCCGCGTTTTTATCTGACCAGCCGAAGGCATAGTTGCCTAGGCCCTCCAGTTCGGGGTTCCTCTCGAGGATGTCGTGGTTAGTGGCATCTGCCACGTCACCATTGGCGCTAACATCCTGCGCTAATTGATCCGTCATCACGGCCTTTCTTGCTGATGGTTGGAAATCGAGTCCACGGGGCTTGCTGTGTTGGTCTGAGCTGTTGCCAGCTTGCGGACCACCGCGCGCCCCGTTGGTACATGTGTGGTGCACACATGCCCGCCACTTGCCATAGTGGAGAGCCTGCGCACGTCGACGCCAATCAACCGGGAAAAAACTTCGGTTTCGGCGTCGCAGAATTGGGGAAAGGAACTGGCAAGTTCCTGGATAGGACAGTGCCCTTGGCATAACTGTTCGGCAGCCATGGATGTTCCGCTATTGAGCGAATTAGATGTAGCTACGAACCTGTCGGCATTCAGCGCCTGAGCCAAAGCCTTAGAGCGGGCCGCTACATCTTCGCCGGCGGCGTCGACGAGAGGCTGGTATTTAGCCTCCATGAGGGCAAAACGGCGCTGCGCGAATTCCACAACACCGGATTCTCCGCGGATATCGGAAATTTCATTCAGCGCCTGTGTTGCAATCTGCAGGTAATCGTCACCGATTTCAGTCTGGCCGCGTCTGGAGACCACATATCTGCGGGCAGGACGCCCGGCGCCACTCTTGGCGTTGCTGACTAGCTTGACTTCAATAAGCCCCTCTTTGGTCAAGGTGTCCAAATGTCGACGTACAGCTGCCGGCGTCAGACCGAGCAGCACACCCAGCTGCGCGGCACTGATAGGACCCTGCTCCAGCACGGCCGTCAATACTCGGTCTCGGGTACGTTCATCAGGCTCGACACCGGCCACGGGAACGGACGCTATTTGCTGACTCAACTAACACCTCCACACTGTCAAAAAAACGCACAACATTAGACAACA
The DNA here is from genome assembly GCF_040686835.1 of Specibacter sp. NPDC078692. Lineage (NCBI taxonomy): Bacteria > Bacillati > Actinomycetota > Actinomycetes > Micrococcales > Micrococcaceae > Specibacter > Specibacter sp. NPDC078692. The sequence goes on along the minus strand of NZ_JBFBLV010000003.1, from coordinate 273,057 downwards.
CAATTATGCCGTAATTGGGGGTGCCCCGCCACTAAGGCGAGCCTACCCACAGACCGGAGCAGCTAGTGGCCGGCAGGCGAGCCGATAGCATGGCGCGCACTTCAGTTCCGCAGTCCCACCCACGGGTCAGCTTGGAGCCCACGGAATAGCCGCACTCGGCAGAACTCCCAATTGCTTCGCGTACAATGGCCGCGTGACAAAGACACTTTCCCCTGCTCTGGAAATCTCCGGGCTCATCAAGGACGTGGGGCCCCTTCCGGCATTGGATGGCCGGATGAAACGCGTTATTTCCAATATTAGTCTCACGGCCCATTTTGGTCAGGTTACGGCACTCTTGGGTGCCAATGGCGCCGGTAAAACCACCACTATTGAATGTGCCCAGGGCCTACAAAACCGTACCGGAGGCAGCATCTCCCTCCTAGGTCAAGACCCAGAAACGGCCGACGCCGAACTGCGCTCCCGGGTGGGTGTCATGTTGCAGGACGGCGGGCTACCCCCGGCGGCCCGCACCATAGCGCTGCTGCGCCACGTGGCGGGCTTGTACCAAAACCCGCTTTCCGTGGACGCCCTGGTAGAGCGGCTCGGCATCAACGAGTTCTCCGACACAAATATTCGGCGTCTCTCCGGTGGTCAGAAGCAGCGTGTGGCACTGGCCGCGAGTTTGTTGGGCAACCCTGAAGTGTTGTTTCTCGATGAACCCAGCGCCGGCCTGGATCCACAGTCACGCATCATGGTTTTTGAGCTGATCCGGGAACTGCGCGACGCCGGCAAGGCCATCATCCTCACCACCCACCTCCTCGATGACGCCCAGCGCCTTGCCGACTACGTCTACATTGTGGACAAGGGTGAATCGGTGGCTTCCGGCACGGTTCAGGAACTCCTTGAAACGTCCACGGCGGCCATGGAGCACCGCGCCATGACGTTCGAGGCCACACCAGCTTTGGATGTGTCTGCTCTGCTGCGGCCCGGGCTTGAATGCTCCGAGACCCGTGCCGGTAGCTACGTCTTGACCGGCCCCCTGGAGCCGGCCGATCTTGCCCGCTTTGGCGCCTGGTGTGAACGAGCCCGCGTCATGCCGACGTCCGTGCATCTGGCATCCAAGTCCCTCGAGGATGTGTTCCTTGCCATTTCCGACGGCGCCGCAACCGTTGCCTCTGTTTCCGCCGATCGCAACTCTCATAGCCCTAACCCTCACAGCCGCAACTCCCACAGCACGGTGATTTCATGAGCACCCTTTTCCATAACGCCCCGCCAGCACACGCCGCGAGTCTGAGCCGACGAATTGTGAACCAGGGCAAGTATGAGGCATCCACCATGCTGCGCAACGGCGAACAGCTGGTGCTCATGGTCGTCATGCCGCTGCTGGGCCTCATTGCCCTAGTAGCCACTCCCCTGCTCGATGACATGGGACATTCCCGTGTGGCCATTGCAACCCCGGGCATTCTTGCCCTCTGTGCACTTTCGACGGCGTTCACCGGACAGGGCATTGCCACCGGATTCGACCGGCGCTATGGAGTGCTGCGCTTCATGTCCACCACACCGCTGGGCAGGGGCGGATTGATAGCTGGCAAGGTCATTGCCGTGTTGGCCGCCTTGGCCCTGCAGGTGGTGCTGATTTCCACCGTGGCCGCGTTCATGGGCTGGCACCCACCGTTAGCGGGAGTGCTGCTGGGCATCCCGCTGCTTATTTTGGGTGCTGCCGCGTTCACGGCCATTGGCCTGCTGATTGCCGGCACAGTGCGCCCTGAAGCGACCTTGGCTATCACCAACCTGGGTTGGATCCTGTTCGCCGCCGTGGGCGGGATCGTACTGCCAGCCGGTAAGTTCTCCAGCACCCTCGAGGCCTACGTCCAGTGGCTGCCCTCGGGCGCCCTCGGCAACCTGATGCGCGCTGCACTGATTGACAGCCGCCTCGATGTGTGGGGGCTCATTATTTTGCTCGCGTGGGGTGTGGCTGCCGCCGTCGCCGCACTCAAGTGGTTCAAATGGAATTGAAAGGCGTCACCGAAGTGAGTCAAAGCAGCACCGCAACAGCCCTGCGTAACTTTGCCGAAAAGTTGCCCACCTCCATCACCCCAGCCATCAAGCGCCTAAGCGTGGCTTCCTTGATCGGCCAAGGCGTCTTGATCATCTCCGGTGGCGTGGTGCGAGTTACTGGCTCGGGACTGGGCTGCCCCACCTGGCCCAAGTGCACGCCGGAGTCCTTGACTAACACCCCCGCGATGGGTATTCACGGTGTCATCGAATTCGTCAACCGCACGCTCACCTTCGGACTTGCCGCCATCGCCCTGGTCCTGCTGATCCTGCTCTGGAACCTGCGTAAGGAACGTAAGGACCTATTCTGGCTGGCGTTTGGCCTGCTCGCCGTCATCCCCGCCCAAGCCATTATTGGCGGCATTACAGTGCTTTCAGGTCTGAACCCCTATGTTGTCAGCCTGCACTTCCTGGTCTCCGCCGCTCTGGTGGTGGTCTCCATGCTGATGGTGAATAGAACCTACGGCCGCACGGGCGCTTCGGCGCCTAACGACGTTCCTCGCGCCAAACCCATCATCCGCAAGCTCAGTGTCATCGCAGCCGTGGCCAGTTACTTGGCAGTGGTGCTGGGAACTCTGGTCACGGGATCCGGGCCGCACTCGGGCGATGCCACCTCGCCACGCATGGAACTGGACGGCTACCTGGTTACGCGTATTCACGTCGTCCCTGTCTACGTGCTGGTGGCGACGGCCTTGCTGCTGGTCATCTTGCTGTGGCGCAACGGCAAGGGCGATATTCTCCGTAACGCATCCCTGATCCTGTTCGTCTCCGTACTGTTCCAGGGCGTTATTGGCTATTGGCAGTACTTCACCGGCATCCCGATTCTGCTGGTAGTGATCCACATGCTCGGGTCCTCTCTCATGCTTTCCGTTGCCACCAACATGATTGATGTCGCGCTTCGCCGCGGCAAGGACCAAGTTCAACTCAAGTAGGACTCTCCCGTCATAGCGCCAAGGCATAACAAAGCCCGGTCCACCGCCACAGCTGGCGGCGGACCGGGCTTTGTCATGGCTATTTCATGCCGAGGCTTGGTGACGGGTCTTGGCGAACGTGATCGCGGTGATGGCCAGGAGTACCAGCATGAAGCCACCGAACATCATGACCGAGGGAACCGGGGCAACTGCCTGCAGCAGCAGACCCATGGTGGCCTTGAAGGTAACGCCAACTCCCGCTCCCGCCACCATGCCACCTGCAACGGGCATCGGGCATCGGGCATCGGGCATCGACATGGAGACTAGGACCATGCTGGCGGTCACGAGCACCAACCCTACGGCGAGGATTATGAGCCCGACGGGAATCTGTGTGGTGCGTGCCCAGCGCGAGGAGATCATTTGGAAGATCGCGGCGGCAGCAAAGACCGAGAATGCCACCGAACCGGCCACGACGTGTGAGGTGATGCCCAACTTCCCGGAGATCAACACGGGGGCCAATGACGTGAAGAAACCAAACATGGCAAATCCCACGAAGGCCATCATGGTTGCGGCACGGTGACCAGCAACAGCAATCCGCCCAGCAACAAGAAGGCAAAGACTACATACGGGGTGAACCATGCTGCCGGGACGTGCGGAGCCGAACAACTCGGTCATGTGCGCCGTCGCTGTGGCCGTCAACATACCCACGCCAAGTCCGGTAATAAACCGCTCCAGCAGCAGCCCCGGAAGATCCGGCCAGGAAGAGGCTGACGACAACACCTGCGGCATAGACAGCAAAGATCACCGTGATGGTGAAGGCACTGAACCCTGAACGCTGCTGATACAGCACGTACAAAGGAGCTGGTGCGGCGGCGAACGCCATGGAAGTCATGAAGACAAAGGCAACAATCCAAAAACCGATGCCATGGCGACGGCGATGGGAGCTTGTGGCGTCGGCGGGTTTCGCGAATGCACGAGAAGTGCAGGAGAAATGGTCATGGTGCAAGTTTCTGACGGAAAATCAATCGCGTCCAACACTTATATTCGATGATTCCGATCGCCGTTGACGATAATGGCAGGAGGCAGATCTTCCAGATTGAGTACTTCCTCGGGGTCGCCGAGGAGATGAGCTTCACTCGGGGCACCCAACGCGCCAATATTGTTCAGTCCGCGGTGTCGGCCGGCATCAAGCAACTCGAACATGACCTTGGCTCCGCGCTGTTTTTACGTCAAGGGCGCTCCATAGCACTGACACAGGCCGGCGAAGCGCTCCTCCCCCACACTAGGAGGATCCTGGCCGATATCCAAGGCGCCCGCGATGCCGTGGACGCCAGCCAGGGCACGGTTCGAGGCACCGTCAAGCTCCGGCAGACGGTACAGGGCACGCGAAGCAGTCTTGCCGAGCTTCGCTCAGGCACGCTGGACTTGGCCCTCGTCTCTGTCCACAACTCTTCCGACACCACTATTGAGCTCATCCCTATGCACTCCGAATGCATCTCGTTTTTGTGTGTTCCAGCGACCATCCCCTGTGTGGACGCCAGCAGATAAGCCTGAGCGAAATAGCGGACGAATCCTTCATCGATTTCCCCGAAGGCTGGGGCAATCGAACCCTCGTTGATGCCGCATTCTCAGCCAGTGGCCTGTCCCGTGTGGTGCGAGCGGAGGTCATCTCCTTCGACATCGCTCTCGCAATGATGAGGCAAAATCTGGGCGTCGCTTTTCTGCCCGCATCGGCATTGGCACCAGACGGCGAGACGGGCCTCTGGGCGATACCGACCAGCTTGCAGTGGAAGATCCAGCTGGCCCCATTCACGGGCCGATTGCCCACGTCAGCCGGACGAGCTCTGCTGCACGGATTCAGCACCCTAAGCGCATCACGCTCACCCAAGTAACTCTCACCGCACCGACGGAAGTAGGGACAACCAACGGCACCAGCTAAGGCAATTGTTAGCTGCTCGGCGGCATGCCCGCTGGCGGGGTACCTCCCGGGCCACCATCAGGTGGGGTGCCACCACCCATGCCACCAGCCGGAGCAGCTCCCGCTGTGGGAGCAGTCGCGGTGTCGACGCCAACTGTGAGCTCCACCTGGAAGCCCTTTGTCACATCGCCGGTTACGGTAGCAAGTTGCAAAGCACCCCCGTCATCCCCGAAGACATTGTCCGAATCAAGGCTCACCCGGGAGAGGTTTGCGGCGGATCCTTCGTACTCGGCCAGGGCATACACGGACTCGCTAATGTCTTTTGGCAGGGCAACCTGGGAGGTTGAAATCGCCTTGGATGAATCTGCAATATCCGCTGCGGTGGAGTACACCTCGAAGTGAATATGTGGCCATCGGCCCGTGTAACAGGCAGGGAAGATGGAGGAAAATGTCACTTTTCCGTCCTTGTCGGCAAGCTGCACTCCACGAAGGTACGTTTCGTTTTCAATCCCCGATGAGTACATCGAATACGCTCCACTGGCGTCACAGTGCCAAACGTAGACGGCGGTGTTGGCGAAGGCCGCATTCCCCTTGGCCATGTCCTTGATATTCAACGTCAAGGTCATGGGCACCCCTTTCGCCGTGGTGCCACCTCCGATGCTGGATCTGATATCGCTCCGAACGATGCCCGCGTCTGCCAAAATGTCGGGACCGTTGGAGCCATCGCCCGGGTAAGGTCCCGCGGTCTCATCCGGCACCTCCTCAAGAGCTCCTGCCGCAGCAGCGGCACTTGCCGTTGGCGTGGCGCTGGCACTTGATGCAGCGCTGGCGCTCTGCGTGGTAGTGGTTCCGGGAGCACCGGCTGAGCAGGCTGCCAGAGCAAATGCGCCTACACCCGCACCCAGCAAGCCCATCACCGAGCGGCGGCTCACAAGCGTCCCAATATCAAAGGAAATGCCTTGATCAACCACCTCCTCGTCGGCCCGGTCAAGCAATCGACCTTCGTACACCGGACCGTCCGGGCTGCTCTGGGGTTCAGGAATTTTGCTCATGTGGCCTCACTTGACGCGTCGTTTGGAATACCTCCAGTCTCCATGCCGTCAATAGGTGCGCGCTTTACCAACGCTGTGCGCCAGCTGTGAGTGCGGAGCACAAGAGCCGCTGACACAAGAACGGCGGCCGGCGAGCTCTCCAAGAGAGCCAGCCGGCCGCCGTCGTCCACCCTGAGGAAGATCAGCCCATCAAGGCAGAGCCAACAAAGGGATCCACGGCCAGTGAAAGGAATACCAGCGTCAGGTAGCTGATGGAAACATGGAACACCTTCATGGCGTTCTTCTTCGTGACCAGATCCTTCTTCGAGTTGTTGTAGAGGACGTGGGCCTCGTACAAGAACCAGGCGCCCGCAGCGAGGGCCACCACGGTGTAGACAATGCCAGCGCCGCCTAGGGGAACCATGAGTAGTGAGCAAGCCACCATGGCCCAGGTGTAGAGCACCACCTGAACGGCGACGGTCCGTGATCCGGCTACGGCGCCGAGCATGGGCACGTTGACGGCGTTGTAGTCGTCGCTGTAGCGCATGGACAGGGGCCAGTAATGCGGCGGGGTCCAGAGGAAGATGACCATGAAGAGGATGATGGCAGGCCACTGCACGGTGTTGGTGACAGCTGCCCAGGCGATCAGGACCGGGAAACAGCCGGCGGCTCCGCCCCAAACAATGTTCTGTGAGGTGCGGCGTTTGAGGATGATGGAGTAGACAACCACGTACACGAAGATGGCGCCAATACCCAGCATGCCTGTGAGCGGATTCACACTCCAGAGCAGGGCCACGGCGAGGACTGTCAGGACCCAGGAGAAAGTTAGGGCCTCACGTGGCGTGAGGACGCCGGTCACCAGCGGACGCTTCGAGGTGCGGTTCATGACCTTGTCAATGTCGCGGTCAATGTAGCAGTTGAAGGAACCCGCAGCGCCAGCAGCCAGTGCCCCACCAACCATGGTGGCGAACATCAGCCACAAGCTCGGCACGCCCCCCAGACCAGAAAACCCTTGTGCGTAAAACATGGTGGGCAAGGTGGTGACCAAGAGCAGCTCTACAACCCGGGGCTTTGTCAGTGCCAGGTACCCTTTGGCTTTGTCCGAAAAACTCACCGGAACTTTGGCCGAAGCCCCAGTTATCGGGGTATGTGTCGCACTCACTTGTAATGTCACCATGTTTTCATTGTTGTAGCTGTGCCGGTTGCATTCGGGCTGGCAATTATTGCCCCGGATGTCTGCCTTACGCCAGCGCTGTCCCTCGTGCGGGCGGGTCACAGGCGCGTTAAGCCTCTGAATATCATAGCCGCTTTCAGCATGGAAGGGCGAAAACCGACATTGTCAAGATTGGCTCCAACTCTTCGCAACATGTGAAAACTAATCACGTTCCGGGTGCTGCATCGTGTAACTTTAGAAGCACCCAACGGCGTGGAATTTTTACTGGTCTCCAGCACCCGTGGGACTAAGCTTGCAATTGCTGAAAGTAACACCGCAGGGCGTACCGGCCAGCGTGTGCCGGCAAGAACTTCGAATTCTCGGCTGCACCGGCGTTGTTCGCACCTGCATTATTTATGCACATAAACGAGAGGGACCTGTCAGTGTCACATCAGGATTTGCCAACGTTCACCTGGACCGCCAACGACCAGCGAGCCGTCGATACGGCCCGCATTTTGGCCGCTGACGCCGTAGAGAAGGTCGGCAACGGCCACCCCGGAACAGCCATGTCACTAGCTCCGGCTGCCTACTTGCTGTTCCAGAAGGTCATGCGCATTGACCCGAAGAACCCGGATTGGATTGGCCGCGACCGCTTTATCCTCTCCCCCGGCCACACCTCGCTGACACTGTATGTGCAGTTGTTCCTCTCCGGCTACGGCCTGGAACTCTCCGATCTGGAAGCCCTGCGCACCTGGGGATCATTGACCCCCGGCCACCCCGAATACAAGCACACCGCCGGAGTCGAGATCACCACCGGCCCGCTGGGCCAGGGCCTGGCCTCGGCTGTTGGCTTCGCCTACTCACAGCGCCGTATGCGCGGTATGCTCGATCCCGACGCTGCCCCTGGCACCAGCCCGTTCGATCACACTGTCTGGGTTATTGCCTCCGACGGCGATCTCCAGGAAGGCGTCACCAGCGAGGCTTCCAGCCTGGCCGGCCACCAGGAACTGGGCAACATGGTTGTGGTCTACGACTCCAACCACATCTCCATTGAAGATGACACCAACATCGCCTACTCCGAAGACGTACTCAAGCGTTACGAAGCCTATGGCTGGCATGTGCAGCGCGTTGACTGGACCAAGACGGGCGAATACGTCGAAGACGTGGCAGAACTGCACGCCGCATTGGCTGCGGCGAAGGCCGAGACCACAAAGCCCTCCATCATTTCCCTGCGTACCATCATTGGCTACCCTGCTCCCAAGAAGCAGAACACGGGCGCCATCCACGGTTCCGCCCTGGGTGCTGCTGAAGTTGCTGCTGTCAAGGAAGTTCTGGGCTTCGATCCCGAGAAGAGCTTCGTGGTAGAGCCTGCAGTTCTGGATCATGCCCGCCAACTGGTGGAACGCGGCGCGGCTGCTCACGAAGAGTGGAACACCAGCTTCAACGCCTGGTCCGCTGCGAATCCGGAAAACGCTGCTTTGCTTGAGCGCATCCAGAAGAAGGAACTGCCGGCTGGCTGGGAAGAGAACCTCCCGGTCTTCGAAGGCGGCAAGGCTGTCTCCACCCGTGCAGCATCGGGCAAGGTGTTGAACTCCATTGGCGCCGTGCTGCCTGAACTCTGGGGCGGTTCCTGCGACCTGGCCGGTTCCAACAACACCACCCTTGAAGGCACGGGATCGTTCGTGCCTGCTTCCAAGCAGACCGACACCTGGTCAGGTGGCCCCTACGGCCGCGTCCTGCACTTCGGCATCCGCGAGCACGCCGCCGCCTCCATTGTGAACGGCATCCACCTCAGTGGTCCCACCCGCGCCTTCTCCGGCACGTTCCTGATCTTCAGCGACTACCAGCGCCCGGCCATCCGCCTCTCGGCACTGATGGGTGTACCGTCCATCTACGTGTGGACGCACGATTCCATCGGCTTGGGCGAAGATGGCCCCACGCACCAGCCCGTGGAGCAGCTCTCGAGCCTGCGCGCCATTCCGGGCTTGGACGTTGTCCGCCCCGGTGATTCCAACGAGGTTTCGGCTTCCTGGAAGAAGATCCTGGAAACCACTGACAACCCGGCTGGCATTGTGCTGACCCGCCAGAACATCCCCACCTACGCGCGTGGCGAGGGTGCGGCCACGGCCACCGAGTTCGGTTCCGCAGACTTGGTTGCCAACGGCGGCTACGTTTTGGCAGAGGCCGTGTCCGACGGCGCAGTGGTCACCCCCGCTGTCATCCTGATCGCCACCGGTTCCGAGGTTCAGCTGGCCGTCGAGGCTCGCGAAGCTCTCGCAGCTGAGGGTATCGCTGCCCGCGTTGTCTCCATGCCGTGTGTTGAGTGGTTCAACGCGCAGAGCCCGGAATACCGCGAATCCGTATTGCCTGCAGGCGTCAAGGCGCGTGTCTCGGTCGAGGCCGGTTTGGCTCTGGGCTGGCGCGAGTTCGTCGGCGATGCAGGCCGTTCCATCTCACTGGAGCACTTCGGCGCCTCCGCTGACTACAAGGTCTTGTTCGAGAAGTTCGGCATCACCACGGAAGCAGTTACAGCCGCAGCCAAGGACTCCATCGCAACGGTGAACTCCTAAGCGTTCTTTGTCACATAAGTAGTCCCAAGGCCGGCACCCCACAACAGGTGGCGCCGGCCTTGGGAATACAACACCTCGCCTGCAACGCTGTTCAGTGCAGGGCCTTAAAACACAAGGAAGTAGCATCATGACTAACTCAACACCCACTGCCGCACTCTCAGCCGCTGGCGTTTCCATCTGGCTTGACGATCTTTCTCGCAGCCGGATCAGCAGCGGCAACCTCTCCGCCCTGATCGCCGAGAAGAACGTTGTTGGCGTCACCACGAACCCCAGCATTTTTGAAGCAGCCATCACCAAGAGCGATGACTACAAGGCTGAGCTGAAGAAGTTCTCGGCCGCTGGTATCAATGCAGAAGATGCTGTTTTTGAACTCACCACAGCAGATGTTGCCGACGGTTGCGATATCTTCGCCTCGATCTATGACACCACCGCTGGTGTTGACGGCCGAGTCTCCATCGAGGTTGACCCGCGCAAGGCTTGGGACACTGCGGGCACCATCGAAGAAGCCAAGCGCCTCTACGCCAAGGTCAACAAGAAGAACGTTCTGATCAAGATCCCCGCAACCCTTGAAGGCATCGAAGCCATCACGGCAACCCTGGGTGAAGGCATCAGCGTCAACGTCACCCTGATCTTCTCGCTGGAGCGCTACCGCGCCGTCATGAACGCCTTCCTCAGCGGCCTGGAGCTCGCCAAGGCCAACGGCCACAACCTGGCCGAAATCCACTCCGTTGCCTCCTTCTTCGTTTCCCGCGTGGACCTGGAAATTGACAACCGCTTGGATGCCATCGGCACCGAAGAAGCCGCTGCCCTGAAGGGCAAGGCCGGACTGGCCAATGCCCGCCTGGCATACCAGGCCTTCGAAGAGGTCTTCTCCTCTGAGCGTTGGGCCGTATTGACTGAAGCCGGCGCGCTCCCCCAGCGTCCGCTGTGGGCCTCCACGGGTGTCAAGAACCCGGCTTACCCGGACACCCTGTACGTGACCGAGCTGGTCGCTGCCAACGTGGTGAACACCATGCCGGAGAAGACCCTGGATGCAACCTTCGATCACGGCGTTGTCACCGGCGACACCATCACCGGCGGTTACGCAGAAGCCAACGAACTCTTGAACAAGCTCGAGGGCTTGGGCATCTCCTACAACGACGTTGTAGGCGTACTGGAAACTGAAGGACTGGATAAGTTTGTCGCCAGCTGGAAGGACCTCCTGAACCACGTTCAGGTTGCCCTTGACGCTGCAGGCGCGGAAGGCTGATCCCCATGACTTCACTGGCATTTGCCGCAACCGGGGCCGCCAAGGCCGCCGGGGAGGCTCAGTTGTTGACGCTGGTGGCCGATCAGGTCGCCTCGCGCATCTTTGCCAAGGACGCCACCCTGTGGGGCGCCGAGGCAGAGTCCGAATCGGCGATCCGGCTCGGCTGGGTTGAGGCCGCCGAAGTTTCGGCTCCCTTGGTTGCAGAGATCACCGCCTTGCGCGATGAGCTGCGTGCCGAAGGCATCAACCACATTGTGCTGTGCGGCATGGGCGGTTCTTCACTGGCCCCTGAGGTCATCACGGCAACTGCCGGTGTTGAGCTCAGCGTCCTTGACAGCACCGATCCGGATCAGGTTCGGACAGCTGTCAGCGACCGTCTGGCCACCACCGCCATTGTGGTTTCTTCCAAGTCAGGTTCCACGTTGGAGACTGACTCCCAGCGCCGTATCTTCGAACACGAGTTCGCGGCTGCTGGTATTGACGCCAAGTCACGCATCATCATCGTCACCGACCCAGGCTCGCCCCTGGACGGTTCTGCTCGTGCAGCTGGCTACCGCAAGGTCTTCAACGCAGACCCCAACGTGGGCGGACGTTACTCGGGTCTGACCGCTTTTGGCTTGGTTCCTTCCGGTCTGGCCGGGGTGGATATCGCTGCACTGCTAGATTCCGCCGAAGAAGCCGGCGAGATGCTGCGCGATGACGATGTTGACAACGTTGGTCTGCGCCTCGCCGCAGCCTTGGGTGGCACGTCGCCGCTGCGCAACAAGATCGTCATCGTCGATGAGGGCTCAGGCATTGTGGGCTTCGCCGATTGGGCCGAGCAGCTCATCGCCGAATCCACGGGCAAGCTAGGCACCGGTGTCCTGCCGGTCGTGGCCGATCCCAACTCTCCCGAGGTGACTAGCGGTGCTGCTGACGTGCTGGTGGTGCGCCTGGTAGGCGGGGACGCCGACGTCGAACTTCGTGAGAACGAGGTCAGCATTGCTGGCGAACTGGGTGCGCAGATGATGGTGTGGGAGTTCGCCACAGCAGTTGCCGGGCGCTTGCTGGGCATCAACCCCTTTGATCAGCCTGATGTTGAGGCTGCCAAGGAAGCTGCCCGCGGCTTGCTGGACGCCACCCCGGAGGCCACAGCTGCCCTGTTCACCGACGGTGCCGTTGAGGTGCGCACTGCCAATAACGACGCCGGATGGCTGGCCGGGTCACAAACCCTACCCCAGGCGCTGGCTGCTTTGGCAGGAACGTTGGGTGCCGATGGCTACCTGAGCGTTCAGGTCTATCTGGACCGCTTGGCTCATGCCCCGCTGGAATCTGTACGCAATGAACTTGCTGCATACACCTCCCGCCCAGTCACCTTTGGTTGGGGCCCGCGCTTCCTGCACTCCACCGGCCAGTTCCACAAGGGCGGCCCCGCCGTCGGCGTGTTCTTGCAGGTGACAGGTGAGACCTCAGCCGATGTGGCAATTCCGGACCGTCCCTTCAGCTTCGGCGAGCTCATTGCGGCTCAAGCCGCAGGCGATGCTGCCGTACTGGCAGATCACGGACGCCCCGTGTTGCGCCTGCACCTGACTGACGTGGCTGCCGGTGTGACTCAACTAAAAACTGCGGTTGCCGAACTCGCTGGCCGCCAACTCGACGCATAGGGCTACCTCTTTCAAGATGCCATTCTCTGCCACATCCCATAATGAAAACCCGCTCCGGGACAGTCGCGATCGCCGACTGTCCCGGGTGGCGGGCCCATCGTCGTTGGTACTTTTCGGAGTCACCGGCGATTTGTCACGTAAAAAGCTCATGCCAGCTATTTACGACTTGGCTAACCGCGGTTTATTGCCGCCTAGCTTTGCCTTGGTTGGTTTTGGCCGCCGTGCATGGTCAGACGCCGAGTTTGCGGCACAGGTACGGGAGTCCGTTGAGGCCCATTGCCGTACGCCGTTTGATGAGACCGTCTGGAATCAGCTCAGCGAGGGAATTCGTTTTGTTCAGGGTGAGTTTGATGAAGACGCCGCCTTTGAACGCCTCAAGGCGACCCTTTGCGAGCTAGATGAAACTCGTGGCACCCGCGGCAATCACGCCTATTACCTGTCCATCCCGCCGAAGGCCTTTGAACTGGTGTGCCGCCAGCTCTCGCAGCACGGCCTCGCGCAGGGTCCCTCGGACACGTGGCGCAGGGTGGTGATTGAGAAGCCTTTCGGGCACAACCTCAAATCAGCACGCGCACTGAACGACATTGTGGAATCGGTGTTCCCGGCAGATGCTGTGTTCCGGATTGACCACTACTTGGGCAAGGAAACTGTCCAGAACATCCTCGCCTTGCGTTTCGCCAACCAGCTCTTTGAGCCGTTGTGGAACGCCAACTATGTAGACCATGTGCAAATCACCATGGCCGAAGACATTGGCACCGGTGGCCGTGCAGGCTATTACGACGGCGTGGGTGCAGCCCGCGATGTGATCCAAAACCACTTGTTGCAGCTACTGGCATTGACGGCCATGGAGGAACCCATTTCCTTCAACGCAGATCATCTGCGGGCCGAGAAGGAGAAGGTGCTTGCAGCTGTCAAGCTGCCCGAGGATCTCTCGGCCCACTCTGCACGCGGTCAGTTCGCTGGCGGCTGGCAGGGCGGGGAACAGGTTTTGGGCTACTTGGAAGAAGAGGGTATTCCGGCCGATTCCACCACCGAGACCTTTGCGGCAATTCGTCTGGACATCAACACCCGCCGTTGGGCTGGTGCTCCGTTCTACCTGCGCGCTGGCAAGCGTCTGGGCCGTCGCGTGACCGAAATTGCGGTTGTCTTCAAACGGTCACCGAATCTGTTGTTCACCGACCATGCCGAGGACGATTTCGGCCAAAATGCCGTCGTCATCCGGGTTCAGCCTGATGAGGGTGTGACCATTCGTTTCGGCTCCAAGGTCCCTGGTACACAGATGGAAGTTCGGGACGTCACGATGGACTTTGGCTATGGCCATGCGTTTACCGAATCCAGCCCGGAAGCTTATGAGCGTCTGATTCTTGATGTGTTGTTGGGCGAACCGCCGTTGTTCCCCCGTCACGAAGAAGTTGAACTTTCCTGGAAGATCCTGGATCCCTTCGAGGAATACTGGGCCGCTGAAGGCATCCAGCCCGAAGCCTATGAACCAGGCAGCTGGGGCCCGTCCTCCGCTGATGAACTCTTGAAGCGCGATGGAAGGACGTGGCGCCGACCATGATCGTAGAACTCCCGGATACAAACACATCCAAGATCACCAAGATGATCGTGAAGATGCGTGAACAAGGCGGCGTGGTTGCCTTGGGTCGCGTGCTGACGCTCGTGGTGATCACCAAGGAAGGCCGTCAAGAAGAGGCCATCGAGGCTGCAAACTTGGCTAGCCGTGAGCACCCTTGCCGCATTATTGTTCTTGCTGCGGGGTCACCTGGGGATCCGACCTGCCTGGATGCGGAAATTCGTGTGGGCGGTGACGCCGGCGCTTCCGAGGTGATCGTGCTGCGCGGTTCCGGTGAACTTGCCGCAGAAAGCGAATCGATCCTCTCGGCATTGCTGTTGCCAGACGCTCCTATTGTGGCTTGGTGGCATACGGACGCCCCGGATTCACCGAGCCAATCGGCTGTGGGTCGTATTGCCCACCGCCGCATCACGGACTCTGCCAACACGGCAGATCCGCGCGAGGCACTTGCGCATATCGCCAAGACGTATGCCGACGGTGATACGGATCTGGCCTGGACCCGTTTGACCAACTGGCGTGTGCAGTTGGCGGCGGCTCTGGACCAGTCCGACAGCTCGGATCCCATCACGGGCCTGCAGGTTGAAGGCGCCAGCGATTCCCCCAGCACACTCCTGCTAGCAGCATGGTTGCACCGCGCCTTGGACGTGCCCATCACAGTGACCGAGGACCCCCGTGGCACCGGTATCCGAACCGTTGTCATTGAACGCAAAAAAGGCAATGTGCAATTGACTCGTCCGGGCGCCTTGGAGGCAACTCTGAGCCAGCCAGGACAACCTGAGCAAAAGATCTCCTTGCCGCGCCGTTCGTTGCAGGACTGCCTGGCCGAAGAATTGCGACGACTGGATCCCGACTTAGTCTTTGGGGAAGTTGTCACCTTGGGGCTGAGCAAGCTTTTGGCTGAAGAGAAGGTAGTGAAACTATGAGTAGGAATTTCCGCGTCACCGAACATCCGTCCTTTGATGTGTTGGCAGCCACCACGGCAGCACGGCTCATCACCCGGTTGTTGGATGTTCAAAGCGAACGTGGTGAGGCTACCGTTGTGCTCACAGGCGGCAGTGTTGGCATCGCCACGCTGCGTGAAATTGGCCAGTCACCGGCGCATTTGGCGGTTGATTGGAGCAAGGTGAACTTCTGGTTTGGTGATGACAGGTTCGTTGAAACTGATTCTCCCGACCGTAACTATGGTCAGGCTGCTGAGGCACTCTTGAACCAGATCCCCGTGGATCCGGCTCGTGTTCACATCATGCCCGCCTCCGACACCGTAGCCGATCTTGATGAGGCTGTATCGCAGTATGCTGCCGAACTGGCTGCTGCGGCTCAGGCTGAATGGCACAACGACGAATCTCGTGAAGCCGAAGCCGCCGAGGTGGCGCCTGTTGTGCCCCGTTTTGACGTCCTGCTGTTGGGTCTGGGACCGGACGCCCACATCGCATCCCTGTTCCCGGACATGGCTGGCATCCGCACCAAGGGTGTGTCGGTGGTGGGAGTCCGTAACTCCCCTAAGCCCCCACCCACTCGGGTATCGCTGACGCTCGAAACTATTAACTCTGCCCAGGAGATTTGGATTGTGGCAGCAGGCGCGGACAAGGCTGCTGCTGTGGGGCTCGGCTTGGCCGGCGCCAATGCAGTTCAGGTACCTGCGTCCGGTGCCCGCGGCATGCAGAAGACTCTGTGGCTCCTGGATCAGGCGGCAGCTGCCAAGGTTCCCGGAGTGCTCACGCACCGCAATTCCTAGCAGCCAAAGACTGCTACGACTGACAGTACTAAAAAGGTCCCCTCCAGCACGTAGCCGGAGGGGACCTTCTTAGTTGGAACTAGTGTTGGTGCAAAGTTTTATGCGCCGATGTTTCCGTAGGACATGATCAGGCCGAGGCCAATGATGACAACGCCCCAGATGATGCCCAGGACCACGGTGAAGCGGTTCAGGTTACGCTCTGCCACGCCGGAGGAGCCCAAGTTTGAGCTCATGCCACCGCCGAACATATCGGACAGACCGCCGCCACGGCCCTTATGAAGCAAGATCAGCAGGGTCAGCAGCAAACTGGTGACACCCAAGATGATCTGCAGGGCAATTTGTAGAGCTTCCACGTGTGGCCTTTCGAACATGGTGATGGTGAATCAAGTAGTTGGTGGAGCAGGATTTCCGCGCATCAATGCGCAGCAGTGCCTTGGTCCGCAACCAAGTCTAACCGTGTCCACCCACACAAGGCGAATGGACACGGTAAGCAACTACTTGGTGACGAGGTGGTTTTCAAAGCGTGCGATGTTGGCGAACTCGCCGGCATCCAAGCTGGCACCGCCTACCAGCACACCGTCAACGTCGCGTTCGGCCATGATGGCGCCCACGTTGTTAGCCTTGACCGAGCCGCCGTAGAGCAGACGGGTCTTGGCGGCTGTTTCGTCGTCGAAGAGTTCCACGAGCTCGGCACGGATGGCGGCACACATTTCCTGTGCGTCCTCCGGTCCAGCAACCTCGCCTGTGCCAATGGCCCACACGGGCTCATAAGCAATCACGAGCTGTGCGGCCTGCTCGGCGGTGAGTCCGCTGACTCCGCCGCGCACTTGTGCCAGCGTGTGTTCTACGTGAGTTCCGGCCTTCCGGATTTCAAGGCCTTCGCCTGCGCACAGCACGGGCGTCACTTCGTTGCGGAACGCGGCCTTGACCTTTGCGTTGAGCAGTTCATCGCTCTCAGCATGAATCTCGCGGCGTTCGCTGTGGCCGACCAAGACGTAGGCGCAGCCCAGCTTGTTCAGGAAGGCACCCGAGATGTCACCGGTGTAGGCGCCTGAATCCTTATCAGAGAGGTCCTGCCCACCGTAGGCAAGTTTGAGCTTGTCGCCCTGAACGAGGGTCTGGACACCGCGCAGGTCGGTGAAGGGTGGGAAGACGGCAACTTCCACCCGGTCAAAATCGTGGCGGGCGTCGGACAAGGTCCAAGCCAGTTTCTGCAGGAGGGTGATGCCCTGGACGTGGTCCATGTTCATCTTCCAGTTGCCTGCAATCAGCGGCGTCCGGTCAAAATTGCCGTTTGTTGAAGTAGTCATCGCGTCTCTCGTTTCTTGCGTTACTTAGAGTAAAACTTTTGTCACAACAGTGCAGAAGGGCATCCTGCAAAAGTGGTGGCGGGGACTGCCCGCCACCACCATTTTGCTTTTAGCGGTCTAGTGCGTTCAGCCCGGGGAGTTCCTTACCTTCAAGGAACTCCAGGCTGGCGCCACCACCGGTGGAGATATGACCAAATGCGTCATCGGCAAAGCCCAAGGTACGTACGGCTGCGGCTGAATCACCGCCACCTACAACGTTGAATCCACCGTTGCTGGTGTTGGCTGCGAGGGCCTGCGCAACGGCCTTGGTTCCTGCGGCGAAGGCCGGGAATTCAAAGACGCCCATCGGCCCGTTCCAGAACACGGTCTTGGCGCCGGAGATTGCTGTGGCGAAAGCCGCAGCTGAATCCGGACCAATGTCCAGGCCCAGTCCGGATGCGCCGAAGGCACTGCTTTCAATGGCATCGGCCGCAACAACTTCGTGGGCTGCGTCAGCAGCAAAGCCGGCAGCAACAACCACATCGGTGGGCAGCACAAAGTTGGTGCCTGCTGCGGCAGCGCGTTTCAGGTAATCCTGAACCACGGGGATCTGGTCAACTTCCAGCAATGAAGAGCCAACCTTGTGGCCCTGAGCTGCGAGGAAGGTGAACAGCATGCCGCCGCCAACCAGGATGGAATCGGCTTTGCCAATCAGGTTGTCAATGACAGCCAACTTGTCCGAGACCTTGGAACCACCGAGCACCACCACGTAGGGGCGTTCAGAATCTGAGGTCAGCTTGCGCAGGACCTCCAATTCTGTGCGGACCAGATCGCCCTGGTAGGACGGCAGTACCTTGGCAATGTCATAGACGCTGGCGTGCTTGCGGTGAACAGCACCAAAAGCATCATCCACGTAGGCACCATTGCTGCCGGTCAGGGCGGCGAGCTCAGTAGCGAAAGCCGCCCGTTCGCCGTCGACCTTGGACGTTTCGCGAGCATCGAAGCGCACGTTCTGCAAGACCAGAACCGAGCCATCAGCCAAATCAGCCGCTGCCGCCTGGGCAGCCGGACCGGTGGTGTCGGCGGCCAAGACCGCGTTCAACTCCGGAGCGAGTTCTGACAAGCGGGCAACGGCTGGAGCCAAAGAGTACTTGGCTTCCGGCGCGCCCTTGGGGCGGCCCAGGTGGGCACTGACCAGAACACGAGCGCCAGCATCCGCCAGCGCCTTGATGACGGGCAGTGAAGCTTTGATGCGTCCATCATCAGTGACGTTAGAGCCGTCGAGCGGCACATTCAAATCGCTACGGATAAGAATGTGCCGCCCGCGGACACCTTCATCGATGAGTTCGCTGAGGGTGTGAAGAGTCATTTATTATGCCTTAGAGCTTGGAAGCGACGAGCTTGGTCAGATCGACCAGGCGGTTGGAGTAGCCCCACTCGTTGTCGTACCAGGAAACAACCTTTACCTGGTTGCCCATGACCTTGGTCAGGCCCGAGTCGAAGATCGAGGAGGAGGGATCGCCGACGATGTCCGAGGAAACGATCGGATCTTCGGTGTACGTCAGGTAACCGGCCAGCTTGCCTTCGGCTGCAGCGGCCTTGTAGGCAGCGTTGACTTCTTCAACGGTGACCTCACGGCTCACAGTTGCGGTCAGGTCAGTTGCTGAGCCTGTGGGGACGGGTACACGGATGGCGTAACCATCGAGCTTGCCCTTGAGTTCGGGCAGAACCAGGCCAATAGCCTTGGCAGCACCCGTGGAGGTCGGAACCATGTTGATGGCTGCGGCGCGTGCGCGGCGCAGATCGCCGTGGGGGCCGTCCTGCAGGTTCTGATCGGCAGTGTAGGCGTGGATGGTGGTCATGAGGCCACGCTCCAAACCGAAGGTGTCGTTCAGGACCTTGGCCAGCGGGCCCAGGCAGTTGGTGGTGCATGATGCGTTGGAAATGATGTTGTGCGCAGCCGGGTCGTACAGCTCGTCGTTGACACCCATGACAATGGTGATGTCTTCATCCGAGGCCGGTGCGGAGATGAGGACCTTCTTGGCGCCTGCATCAATGTGCTTCTGTGCGCCAGCAGCCTTGGTGAAGAAGCCGGTGGACTCGATGACAATGTCAACACCCAGCTTGCCCCAGGGGAGGTTTGCGGGATCGCGCTCAGCGAAGACCTGGATGGTCTTGCCGTCAACAACCAGGTGGCCGTCTTCAACTGCAACGCTGACGGACAAACGGCCGGCAACGGAGTCGTACTTGAGCAGGTGCGCCAGGGTTTCGGGGCTGGTCAAATCATTGATGGCAACGATTTCAATGTCTGCACCCTGAGCCAAAGCCGCGCGGAAGTAGTTGCGACCAATGCGGCCGAACCCGTTAATACCAATACGAGTAGTCACTGTTATTTCTCTCCTTCGGTGCTCTATTGAACACACGTAGCTAGGCTGAAGGTCACCTTCAGCCATTGTTTCCCGCACGCCGTTGGGCAGAGATTTTTTACTGATGCACACGTCAAAGTGCGTACCGTGATCTATATTACGTTCTATGGTGCCCGCCCCGTTAATCTTACGGGACGGGCGTCCATATATTGGGCATGTCCGCGGTCCGCTGAACCGGCTGACACTAACCCGGGTGAAGCAGCTTACGGCAGGATCAAGCCTGTCGCGTTCTTGCTGGCAGCCTCAAAGCGCTTGGCCACATCGGCCCAGTTCACAATGTTCCAGAAAGCCTTGACGTAGTCAGCCTTAACGTTGACGTAGTCCAGGTAGAAGGCGTGCTCCCACATGTCCAACATCAGCAGCGGAGTGGTGGCAACAGGGACGTTACCCTGCTGATCGAAGAGCTGCTCGATGATGATGTTGCCACCGAGGCCTTCGAAGGACAGCAGCGCCCAGCCGGAACCCTGGATACCCATGGCGGCTGCGGTGAAGTGTGCGCGGAACGCATCGAAGGAGCCGAAGGCGTCGTCGATGGCTGCTGCCAACTCCCCTTCGGGCTTGTCGCCACCCTCGGGTGAGAGGTTGTTCCAGAAGATCGAGTGGTTGGTGTGACCACCGAGGTTGAACGCCAAGTCCTTGGAGTATTTGGCTACGTTGGCGAAGTTGTTGCTTTCGCGTGCTTCGGCGAGCTGCTCGAGGGCGGTGTTCGCACCGGCCACGTAGGCTGCGTGGTGCTTGCTGTGGTGCAGTTCCATGATGCGGGCGGAAATATTGGGTTCCAGAGCAGCGTAGTCATAGCTGAGTTCCGGAAGTGTGTACTTAGTCACGGTTCCTCCATTGCGATTCTTCTGATTTTTGCCGGCAAAACACAACCGACAGGGCAAAGGCGCCCAAAATGGGCCGCTCTTCACCTCTACTCTTCCATACTAAAGCGCTTAGCCATCGAGCATGTCAAAGGTGACGTTGGACTCAGTGCCGGGGATACCTAAATCCTTGGCCTTTTTATCAGCCATGGCCAGCAAACGACGGATACGTCCGGCGATCGCGTCCTTGGTCAGCGGCGGATCGGCCAACCGTCCCAGTTCATCCAAGCTGGCCTGTTTGTGGGCCACGCGCAGTTCGCCGGCGTACTTGAGGTGATCGGGAACATCGTCGCCTAAGATTTCCAGGGCTCGCTCCACCCTGGCACCTGCAGCAACGGCGGCCTGAGCTGAACGGCGCAGATTCGCGTCATCAAAGTTGGCCAGCCGGTTCGCCGTGGCACGCACTTCCTTGCGCATGCGCCGTTCTTCCCACACGAGGAAGGTGTCATGGGCGCCCATGCGGACCAGCAGCGCGCCGATCGTGTCGCCGTCACGAATAACTACGCGGTCAATTCCGCGGACGTCGCGGGCCTTGGCCGCAATGTCTAAACGGCGGGCGGCCCCCACTAGGGCCAATGCCGCTTCCGGGCCCGGGCAGGTAATCTCCAAAGACGAGGACCGGCCAGGTTCCGTCAGCGAGCCGTGGGCCAGGAAGGCGCCTCGCCACACAGCCTCGGCATCGGCCGTGGAGCCATTGACGACGGCGGACGGCAGCCCGCGCACGGGCCGTCCCCGACCGTCGAGGAGGCCACTTTGCCGAGCCAGAGCCTCGCCGTCGCGCACCACGCGCACTACATAACGGCTGCCGCGGCGCAGTCCCCCACCGGAGACCACCACAATCTCACTCTGATGTCCGTACATCTCCGCAATGGCCTGGCGCAAGCGCCGAGCGGTTGCTGCAGTGTCTACTTCAGCCTCAATGACGATCTTGCCGGCGATGATGTGCAGGCCTCCGGCAAATCGGAGCAACGCTGAGACCTCAGCTTTGCGTACCGATGACTTTTTTACGTCAAGCCGTGACAATTCCTCTTTTACCGCAGCGGTTAGCGCCATGGTTCACCTCCACTGTTCACGTTCATTTTTGACCACCAAAGACATCCCGGTAGGCAGCTGCCAACCGCAATGGGTCATGGACCGCATCGCCTGCCGAGCTACCCACCTTACCGAATACAACCTCTGCCCCGATCATTGCCGCCGCTTCCTTGAACTCGGCAGCATCGCCAATGGAGTTTGGATCAGCTAGGACCACATCTACGGTAAATTCTGGAGCATAACGGGAGATGACGCGCAGATGATCAGCCGCATCCATCCCGGTTGCTTCCTGGTCGTTGATGTCCAGGTTCATCGTGATCAGCCGTCTAGCCTTGGTAGTGCAGAGGGCCTCACGCATTTCGGGCAGCAGCAGGTGCGGCAGCACCGAGGTGTACCAAGACCCTGGGCCCAGGACCACCCAGTCGGCGCTGTGAATCGCGTCGACGGCTTCACGGCAGGCCGGAGCGTTCTCCGGCAGTAGCCGTACATTCTCCACCTCACCGGCTTTGGCGAGGTGAGACTGCCCGCGGATGATAGTCCCGGGCGTGCCGTTCATCCGCACTTGGCCTTCAATGGTGAGCGGGACACTAGCCATGGGCAGCACTTCACCGCGCGCACCCAGCAGTGCTCCGGCCCAGCGCAGTCCAGCCACGGGGTCTCCCAGTAATTCCCACAGGGTGACGATCAGCAGGTTTCCCAGCGCATGATTGTCCAGAGACCCCTTAGCCCCTTCACGGGAAGTGAAACGGTGCTGCATGACATCACGCCACGTGCGCCCCCAGTCGGTGTCATCGCACAGGGCAGACAGAGCCATGCGTAGATCACCCGGCGGAAGGACACCCAACTCTTCGCGCAGACGGCCGGAGGAGCCGCCGTCGTCCGCTACGGTCACAACAGCCGTGACATTTCCGGTCACCAAACGCAGGGCGGAGAGCGATGCGGCGAGGCCGTGGCCGCCACCCAGGGCCGCGACCTTGACGCCGGAATCCGCCGCCGGCAGCTTGTTGGCGGATGGAATGATCGGCAAGATCCCCGTGTACACCACTATTCCCGGCCCAGATCGCGGTGACGGATGCTGGTGGTGACGCGTGGCAGCTGGCTGAGGCGTTTGGCGAGCTCAATCGCGACGGCCACCGAGCGGTGTTTGCCGCCGGTGCAACCCACGGCAATGGTGGCGTAGTGCTTGTTCTCGCGGCGGTAACCGTCAAAAACCGGCTCCAGCATGTGCACATACCTGTCCACGAAATCGTTGGCCCCATTGTCATTGAGGACAAAGTTACTCACGACCTCGTCCTCGCCGGTGAAGGGACGTAGCTGCGGAATCCAGTGCGGGTTGGGGATGAACCGGACGTCGGCAACATAGTTCGCATCGACAGGCAGACCGTATTTGAAACCGAAGCTCATGATGGTCAGGCTCAGGACCACGGGGCCAGATTCGGAGAACAGCTCCGTCACGGCGGTGCCCAGCTGGTGCACGTTCATGACGGAGGTGTCCAGGATCATCTCAGCCTGATCCTTCATCTCGGCCAGCAGCACGCGTTCGGCGGCAATGCCGTCGGTGATGCGGCCGTCTTTCTGCAAGGGATGCGGGCGCCGGCCCTGCTCGAAGCGCCGCACCAGGGTGTCGTCGCTGGCGTCAAGGAAGAGGACCCGGTAGGACACCCCCGCGGCGGAAAGCGCATTGAGAGATTCACGGATGTCGGCAAAGAGTGCCTTCCCGCGCACATCGACGACGACGGCCAACTTGGGAAGTGCGGCGGGCATGCGGGATACAAGTTCAGCCAGTGCGGCAAGCATTTGCGGAGGTAAGTTTTCAATGACGAACCAGCCGTGGTCTTCGAGAGCATTGGCGGCGGTACTGCGCCCGGCACCGGACATGCCAGTGACCACGAGAAGCTCGGATTCAACGGGCTTGACTGAAGTCAGCTCACCGTCAAGGGCGGCAGTCGGTTCTTGCTGTTGGGTCATTGATCTTCCCTGTCGGTAGTTGTCGTGCACATAAATCATGCAGCAGCTGCTGAGCTAAGCCTACTGGGCGCGGGGCCCGAATTTTGGCGGAGCCACATTTGGGAGCCCAGGATGCGCTACTGGGCGCGGTTATCAATTCGTGAGGATGATTGGCCCGTCCTCGGTGATGGCGATGGTGTGCTCACTGTGCGCGGAGCGGGCGCCCGTTGCGCTACGAAGTGTCCAGCCATCTGCATCGGTGAAAAGCTCAGCGGTATCCGCCATGACCCACGGTTCAATGGCCAACAGTAGGCCGGGGCGGAGCTTGTAGCCGCGTCCGGGCTGGCCGACGTTGGAGATGTGCGGTTCTTGATGCATCGTGGTGCCGATGCCATGCCCGCCGAAGTCGGTGTTGATGGGGAATCCACCGGCGGAAAGTACAGATCCAATGGCATGAGAGATATCGCCAATCTGTGAGCCTGGGTTGGCGGCCGCGATCCCAGCCTCAAGGGCACGTTGAGTTGTCTCGATCATTAGAGAGTCCGCCAGCGAGGCAGCTACTCCAACAATGAAACTCACGGCGGCATCGGCTGCAATCCCCCCGAGAATCGCAGCGAGGTCGAGGGTGAGCAGATCCCCGTCTTTGAGAGCGTAATCGTGAGGCATACCGTGCAGCACAGCATCGTTGACCGATGTGCAAATGTAGTGACCGAAAGGCCCGTCGCCAAACGATGGATCATAATCTACGTAGCAAGAGATGGCACCGGCATCAGCAATCATGTCAGCTGCCCACTGATCGATTTCAAGTAGATTTGTGCCAACTTTGACCCGGTCCTGCAGAGCCCTCAGGACCGAGCCGATGAATTTTCCGCTCTCCTTGGCTCGCGGTAGCTCAGCTGGCCCGAATATTTCAATCATGCGCTTATCCTCTCAGAAACCAATAACAATACCGGTAAGACTATACCGGCACTATCGACTATCATTGGAACTATGGTCAGACTCCCACTCACTCCTGCAGAGATCGAACGAGGGCAAAACCTAGGCGCCCTGCTGCGTCGAGCGCGAACAGATCGCTCCATGCTTGATGTGGCCCTAGCCGCGGGTATCTCACCGGAGACCCTGCGGAAAATTGAAACTGGACGGGTAGCCACCCCCGCCTTCTCGACGATTGCGGCGATTGCGACGGTCCTGGGACTTTCGCTCGATGACGTTTGGGCCACCATCAACCCTCAAGCCTCAGCGGCTACCTGTCAGGACACAGCAGATCAGCTGACTGAGCGCTTGGCGTCTTAAAGCTCCAGACTGACACCCTTAGGGTTTGGCCTGCGCATGATGAGTCCATCAGGCTGGTGGCCAGCACTAACCGTGTTGCCCAGCCGGATGCAAAAAAGACTTGTCGGCGAGGCCTACGGTTGGCGAGTTCGCCTTGGCGACTACCGAGTTCTGTGCGATATTTTTGACGACGTTCTCGTCGTGACTGTGGTCGGCGTTGGACACCGCCGCGATTCTTACAGGTTGTCCTACAGGTAGCGGTCCGCTTCGAGGATTCCACACCATAGAGTCCCCGGGCTAAGTTCCCTATAACGGGCCCAGCCGGGTACTAGTCCAGAATTTCGCCCGTAGTCATATTGACCGCTGGCGCCTGTGGCTGTTTTTGCTCCTGGGTATTCAAGGTGTCGTAGATGGCTTGGGCGAGGACGGGTCCAATGCCCTTGGCCTCCCCCAGCTCTTCCAGGGTCGCAGCCCGGACCTTCTTCAGGGAACCAAAATGTGCCAGCAAGGATTTCTGCTTGGCAGCGCCCATTCCCGGAACCGTGTCCAGCACCGAAGCGGTCATGGCCTTGCCGCGCTTGGCACGGTGGAAGGTGATGGCGAAACGGTGGGCCTCGTCGCGGATGCGCTGGAGCAGGTACAGCCCTTCCGAGGAACGCGGGAGGATCACCGGGAAATCACTGTCTGGGACCCAGACTTCTTCGAGCCTCTTTGCCAGTCCGACGACGGCCACATCAGTAATACCCAAATCTGCCAGTGCGCGTGAGGCTGCGTTGACCTGCGGAATGCCACCATCCACCACCACCAAGTTGGGCGGGTAGGCGAACTTGGACTTTGGCGTCTCAACCAGCAACTCTTCACCCTCTGCAGTCAGAGCTGGAACCGGTTCAGAGCCAAGTTCACCGCTGGTGCCCACACTCTGGGCACGCAGCTCCTTCTCGGCCAGGTAGTTGCGGAAGCGGCGCGTGATCACGTCATACATGGAAGCGGTATCGTCGATGGCGGCGTCGCCCGTGATGGCAAATTTGCGGTACTCGCTCTTCTTGGCCAGCCCGTCCTCGACCACCACCATGGAGGCCACCACATTGGTGCCTTGGACGTGGGAGATGTCGTAGCACTCGATGCGCAGCAACGGCATCGGCAAATCAAGCGCTTCCTGCAGCTCCTGCAGAGCCAGCGAACGGGTGGTCAGATCGCCCGCACGGCGCGACTTGTGCAGAATCATGGCCTGCCGCGCGTTGGCTTGAACGGTGTCCATCAGGGCCGCCTTTTCACCACGTTGGGGCACTTTGATGGAAACCTTGCCCTCGCGCAAACTCCCCAACCAAACGGACAATTCTTCATGGTTGGTGGGCAGCTCAGGCACCAGAATATTGCGCGGAATGGAGTCCTGCTCGGAGTCTTCACTGCCGTACACCTGCTGCATGAGGTGTTCCCAAAGCTCGGCGTCGGTGGCGTCTTCAACCTTCTCCACAATCCAGCCACGCTGTCCGCGGATACGCCCACCACGGACGTAGAAGACCTGCACCGCGGCTTCGAGGTCATCCTGTTCGACGGCGAAGATGTCCGCGTTGGTGTCTTCGGTCAGCACCACGGCATTACGCTCAAAGACTTTCCTCAGGGCAATGATGTCATCACGCAACCGGGCAGCCTGCTCGTAATCTAGCTCAGCCACGGCGGCGGCCATCTTCTTTTCCAGCGTGCTGATGAAGCGTTTGGCCTCCCCGCCCATGAAGTCGCAGAAATCCTGCGCCAGCTCCTTGTGGTCCTCGACGCTGATCCGCCCCACACACGGCGCGGCACACTTGTCGATGTAACCGAGCAGGCAGGGACGCCCGCTGCGTTCAGCGCGGCGCAGCACACCCACACTGCAGCTGCGAACAGGGAACACGCGCAGCAGCGTGTCCATGGTTTCGCGAATGGCACCGGCGGTGTATGGCCCAAAATAACGGGTGCCCTTGCGCCGCTCACCGCGCATGACCTGCACCCGCGGGAACTTCTCACTCATGGAGACAGCCAAATACGGATACGTTTTATCGTCCCGGAACGCCAAGTTGTAGCGCGGCGTGAATTCCTTGATCCACGTATATTCCAGTTGCAGGGCTTCAAGCTCACTGCCCACAATGGTCCACTGCACGCTCGCGGCATGGTGAACCATGGCGTGGGTTTTGGGCAGCAGGGTGGCCGGATTGGCGAAGTAGGAATTCAGGCGCGAGCGGAGGTTTTTGGCTTTACCCACGTAAATGATGCGCCCGTGCTCATCACGGAACCGGTAGACGCCCGGATCCGTAGGAATTTCGCCCGGCTTCGGCCGGTAAGTTGAGGGATTTGCCATGACTATTCCACGACGGGGCTCTGGTTGTATTTGCTGCTGCGTTCCTGACCGCTGAGCTCGCCGATGGCGTCCATGATGGTGTCCGTGACCAGACGGCGGGCCGGCAGCGAATGGTCTGGGCCGGTCTTATCGAAGTACAACGGTTTGCCAAAGCGCAGCGTAAACCGCGCAGGCCGGAAGCCCTTGCTCCCGGCTGGCTGCAGCTTTTCGGTGCCGATGATACCCACGGGAACCACGGGAGCGCCGGTGGTCAGTGCCAGCCAGCCCACACCGGTGCGGCCACGGTACAAAATGCCGTCGCGGGAACGGGTGCCTTCGGGGTAAATACCTACGCCTTCATTGCGGCCCAGAATCTCCAGCAGCGTCTTGAGCGCCTGCACGCTAGCTGCCTGTTCGCCACGTTCCACGGGAATGGAATTCACGGACTCGAAGAACGTTTTCATGAGCTTGCCTTTCACACCCTTCCCCGTGAAATATTCCGCCTTCGCGAAGAAGGACACGGGGCGCGGCGTGAGCGCCTGAACAATCACCGAATCGAAGAACGACAGGTGGTTGGGCGCCACAATGAACGGCCCGTCAGTGGGCACATTCTCCAGCCCCTCCACGGTAGGACGACACACGGCCGCAATGGTGCCGCGCGTCAGCACCCTCGTTGCGTCATACAGCGCCATGCCCAGCCTCCCCTGTTGCTGTGTCGGCTCCCATGCCAGCTGCGGTTCCCGCAAGTACGGCAGCTAATTCGTGTGTTGAATGGACGACGGCGGTAGCTCCTGCCGCCGCCAACTCACCGTCCCCAGCAAATCCCCAGGCGACCCCGATGCACCCGAGTCCGTTGCTCTGGGCACCGTTCACATCCTGGTACCGATCCCCCACCATGACGGCGGTGAGCTCGGTACCAGGGGTGGCAACGAGAGCAGCAATGGCGCAGGTGTGGGCCAGCGCGGCAGCAATAATCTCAGTCTTGCCCGGGCGGTATTCCGGATCACCCGGCTTGAGTGTTTCATCGGCGTGTGAGCCGCAAATGGTGTGGAACAAGGTATCGATGCCGTGGTGCGCCAGCAGCTTCTTGGCCAGCGGCTCGGGCTTTTGCGTTGCAACGGCGAGGTAAACGCCGCTGTTCTTCAGCTCCGTCAACAACTCACGGATGCCCGGATAGACCTGTGACATGGCCATGCCCTGTTCGCCGTACCAGCCTCGGTAGGCTGCGATGACGCCATCGACCTGAGCCTCGGGAACTCCGGCGATGTTGACCAGTGCATCGGCCAACTTGGGGCCGATCATCTTGCTGAGCTCGCTTGTTGCCGGCACGGGCAGGCCCTTGGCGCGCAACGCGTATTCCACGCCGCCGGTGATGCCACCGGCTGGGTCAACGAGCGTCCCGTCGAGGTCGAAAAGAACCACCCAAGGCAGGTTGTCACGTTTTTTGCCAGCGGTCATGGCAGGAATCACTGTAGTCACGTCCACCAGTTTCTCACGAGCCAGCCCCCACCATGCCCATCCATGCAGCAAGTGGCATACATGACTAGCCACAACGGAGGGCACTGGGCAGCGTGGGAGGGCGTGGGGATTACAAAACCTCGCGCAAGAACGTAGCCGTGTGGCTCTCCTTGTTCTTGGCGAGCTTTTCCGGAGTGCCGGTGGCCACCACACGGCCGCCGCCGGTGCCGCCGTCGGGGCCCAGATCCACGATCCAGTCGGCACTCTTGATGACATCGAGGTTGTGCTCAATGACAATGACCGTATTGCCCTTGTCCACGAGCCCCTGCAGCACCAGCAGCAGTTTGCGAATGTCCTCGAAGTGCAGGCCCGTGGTGGGCTCATCGAGCACATAGATGCTGCGGCCATTGGAGCGCTTCTGCAGTTCTGCAGCGAGCTTGACGCGCTGCGCTTCACCGCCGGAAAGCGTGGTCGAGGCTTGCCCCAAGCGCACGTAACCAAGTCCGACGTCGACCAGCGTGCGCAGGTGCCGGGCAATGGGGGTGAAGGCGGCGAAGAAATCGGCGCCTTCTTCGATGGGCATGTTCAGGACGTCGGCAATGGACTTGCCCTTGTAGTGCACCTCGAGGGTTTCGCGGTTGTAGCGGGCACCGTGGCAGACCTCGCAGGGCACGTAGACGTCCGGCAGGAAGTTCATTTCGATCTTCAGCGTGCCGTCACCGGTGCAAGCTTCGCAGCGTCCGCCCTTGACGTTGAAGGAGAAGCGGCCCGGCTGGTATCCGCGCATCTTGGATTCGTTGGTCTCGGCGAAGAGCTTGCGAATGTTGTCAAAAACACCCGTGTACGTGGCCGGGTTGGAGCGCGGGGTGCGGCCAATGGGGCTTTGGTCGACGTGCACCACCTTGTCCAGGTGTTCCAGGCCGTCGATGCGCAGGTGGCGTCCGGCAACCTGCTTGGCTCCGTTGAGCTTGTTGGCCAGCACCTTGTACAGGATCTCATTGACCAGCGTTGACTTGCCGGAGCCACTGACGCCGGTGACAGCTGTCAGCACGCCCAAGGGGAACTTCACATCAATGTTGAGCAGGTTGTTTTCGCGCGCACCAACCACGGCGAGTTCCCGTGCTTTGTCATACTTGCGGCGCTTGGCCGGAAGTGCGATGGACTTGCGCCCGGACAGGTAATCGCCGGTCAACGAGCGGGTGTTCGCCAACAGATCCGGCAAGGAACCGGAGTGCACCACTTCGCCGCCGTGTTCACCGGCGCCGGGGCCAATGTCAACGATCCAATCGGCTTCCTTGATGGTGTCTTCGTCATGCTCCACCACAATGAGCGTGTTGCCCAGGTCCCGCAGACGGGTCAGGGTGCCAATGAGGCGGCGGTTATCGCGCTGATGCAGGCCAATGGACGGTTCATCGAGTACGTACAGCACGCCCACCAGACCGGAGCCGATCTGGGTGGCCAGGCGGATGCGCTGGGCTTCACCGCCGGAGAGCGTGGCTGAGGCGCGTTCTAGGTTCAGGTATTCCAAACCGACATCGAGCAGGAACTTCAGGCGGGCCTGGATTTCCTTCAGCACCTGGCTGGCAATCTGTGCTTCGCGGCCCGTCAAGACCAGGTTGGAGAGGAAGTCAAAGCAGTCGCGCATGGACAGGGCGCAGACCTCGGCGATGGACTTGCCGTTGATCAGCACCGAGAGGGAGGCCGGGTTCAGCCGCGCACCGCCACAGGCGGGGCAGGGAATCTGGCGCATGTACTCTTCGTAGCGGTCACGGGCGGAATCGGATTCCGTCTCGCCGTGCTTGCGGTGAATGTACTGGATGGCGCCTTCAAAGCCGGTGCTGTATTTGCGTTCGCGGCCAAAGCGGTTCTTGTACTGCACCACTACCTTGTGGTCCTTGCCGTACAGGATGGCGGTGCGCGAATCGGTGTCCAACTTATTCCACGGGGTCTCCATCTTGAAGTCCAGCTCCGTGGCCAGACCTTCAAGGAGCCTGTTCCAGTACTCGGTGGTGGCGGTTCCCAAGGACCACGGTGCAATGGCGCCTTCGCGCAAGGACAGGAATGGGTTGGGAACTACCAGTTCCTCGTCCACTTCGAGCTTGGTACCAATACCGCTGCACGCACTGCAGGCACCGAAGGGGTTATTGAAGGAGAAGGAGCGCGGCTCAATCTCATCGATGGCGAGGGGGTGTTCGTTGGGGCACGCCAGATTCTCGGAGAAGGAGCGGATCCGTCCGTCATCGCCGGGCTCAAGGTCCACGAGTTCCGCCAGCACCCGTCCATCGGCCAGGCCCAGAGCGGTTTCGACGGAGTCGGTGAGGCGCTGCTGAATGCCGTCCTTGACGACCAAACGGTCAACCACCACTTCGATGGTGTGCTTGAACGTCTTTTTCAGTTTGGGCGGATCGCTGAGCTGAACTTGCTCACCATCTACCTTGGCGCGGGAGTAGCCCTTGGCCGTGAGCTCCTTGAACAGCTCAACAAACTCACCTTTGCGGTCACGAACTACCGGGGCCAGAACTTGGAAGCGGGTGCCTTCGGGCATTTCCAGCAGCTGATCCACAATTTGCTGCGGCGTCTGCTTGGCGATGGGCTCACCACAAACGGGGCAATGGGCCGTACCCACACGGGCCCAGAGCAGGCGCATGTAATCGTAAATCTCGGTGATGGTGCCCACCGTGGAACGCGGGTTTTTCGACGTCGACTTTTGATCGATGGACACGGCCGGGGACAGGCCTTCTATGAAGTCAACATCCGGCTTGTCAACCTGGCCCAGGAACTGCCGCGCATAGGCGGAGAGCGATTCCACGTAGCGGCGCTGACCTTCAGCAAAAATAGTGTCAAAGGCGAGAGAGGACTTGCCTGAGCCGGACAGCCCTGTGAAGACGATCATGGAGTCGCGGGGCAGGTCAAGGTCAACGTTGCGCAGATTATTTTCCCGGGCACCCTTGACAATCAGGCGTGACAAATCCGGGCGGGCGGCGTTCACAGGTGTTGCTGGCTGGGCCATTATTTCCTTCGCATAGCAGTCCGCGGCAAAGCCGCTACACGTGGCGAGCGTCCGCCACGCAAGTGTTTTCCTACATCAGTATAATCGAAAGTTCGTTCGAACAATGGCTCGAATCGGCGCTTTCTTCGGCTCTGGCTTGAGCGCTAAAAAATCAGCCGCCGGTGCGTTCCAGAGCGGCGGAGACAATACGCAGAGCCTGAGCCCGCGGCATCCCCAATTCACGCACGACGGCGGCATAAGAGTCCGCGGCTTCGGCCACCGCAGCGGCAATCTTGTCACCGCCGGAAGCAATAGCTGTCCCACTGCGTCCTGCCGTGATCACAATGCCTGCTTGCTCCAACTCCCGGTAGGCCCGGGCTACAGTGTTGGCTGCAACCCCTAGATCCGTGGCCAGAGCACGAACCGAGGGCAGTTTGGTGCCCACGGCCAGCTCCCCTGAAGAGGCTAGGTCCAGAATCCGCAGCCGGACCTGTTCAAACGGGGGCACCGTCGATTCCAAGTCCAATCGCCACCGGCGCATCAATACATCCATGGAGTTCATACCTGGCTCACCTCTTCCACCATTGGATCGCCAAATTGGCTCATATAGAGATCGTAATAGAATCCCCTGTGAGCGAGCAGCACGTCATGGCTGCCCTGTTCAATAATGCGACCACTATCCATCACCAGTATGAGGTCAGCATCGCGAATAGTGGAGAGTCTGTGAGCAATAACAAAACTGGTCCGGTTGGCACGCAGCTTATTCATGGCTTGGCGGATCATGACTTCGGTGCGCGTATCGACGCTGCTGGTGGCCTCATCCAAGATCAGAATGCCCGGATTGGCGATCCAGGCCCTGGCAATCGTCATGAGCTGGCGCTGCCCCTGACTCAGCCCGCCGCCGTCGTCCGTGAGAACTGTGTCATAGCCATCCGGGAGCGAACGGACAAAGTGATCTACGTGTGTTGCTACGGCCGCTTCTACGATCTCTTCCTCGGTAGCGCCCAGCTTGCCGTAGGCCAGGTTTTCCCTGATGGTGCCACCAAAGAGCCACGCGTCCTGGAGCACCATGCCGAACTGGCTGCGGAGGTCATCGCGGGTTAGCTGGGCTGTGTTGACGCCGTCCACCGTGATGGTGCCCGAATCAATCTCGTAGAAGCGCATGAGCAAGTTGACCAAGGTGGTCTTGCCGGCGCCGGTGGGCCCCACGATGGCCACGGTTTCCCCCGGCTCGGCCACGAGGGACAGGTCCTTGATGAGCGGATCCCCCGGGGTGTAGCTGAAGTTGACGTGATCAAAGACCACGCGGCCCGCAGGGGGAGCCAGCTTTGCAGCGGGGACGTGATCGGGAGTCTGCTCTGTGGCGTCGAGCAGCTCAAAGACGCGCTCTGCGGAGGCGACCCCTGATTGGAGCAAGTTGATCATGCTGGCAATCTGAGCCATGGGCTGGCTGAACTGGCGCGAGTACTGAATGAACGCCTGCACGCTACCAATCGTGAGCACGCCCTGGGCCACCTGAATGCCGCCGAGTACCGCAACCACCACGTAGTTGAGGTTGGAGATGAAGTTGGTGCTGGGCATGATGATGCCGGAGATGAACTGGGCCTTGGCGCTTGATTCATAAAGGGAATCGTTGGAGACCCGGAACTTCTCAATAGCCTGCTTCTGCTGCCCAAACGCCTTGACGATTTCATGGCCCGTGAACATTTCCTCCACATGACCGTTGAGGTCTCCGGTGCTCTTCCACTGAGCTGCGAACTGCACCTGCGAGCGCTTGGCGATCATGATGGTGATGACAGCAATAATGGGCACCGTCACGAGCGAGATGCCAGCCAGTAGGGGCGAGATGGAGAACATCATGCCTAGGACGCCGCATACCGTCAGGACGGCGATGAGGATCTGCGTCAATGTCTGGTTCAGCGTTTGGGAGAAGTTATCAATGTCATTGGTAACGCGTGAGAGCACATCGCCGCGAGATTCCTGTTGGAAGTGCGACATAGGTAGCCGGTCCAACTTTGCCTCAATGTCGCGGCGCAGTCTGTACATGGCTCGCTGGACTATGCCCGTGGTGACAAAGCCCTGACCCCAGTTGAAGAAGAAGGCAGCTATGTACAGGCTCAAGACAATCATGAGCACCTGGCCCAGGGCGCCTAGATCCATGCCTTGGCCGGGCACCACGTTCATGGCGTTGAGCATGTCCGCCAGCTGGCCCTGCCCCTTGGCGTGCAGCTCGGCCACGGCTTGGGCTTTGGTGGTACCGGCCGGGAACTGGCCGAGCATCTTGCCCACCACGCCGTCGAAGATGATGTCGGTGGCGTTGCCGAGGATCTTGGGCGCTACTACGGACAGGCCAACCGAGATAGCTGCCATGATCACCACGAGAGTGATGCGGATCTTGTCCGGGGCCATAAGACCCAGGATTCGTTTCAGACTGGGACCAAAGGCCATGGCCTTTTGGGGTGGACCGCCGCCGCGGCCGCCGCGCATCATGCTCATGAGAGGCCTCCGTCACGGGTGGTGGTGGGGTTGGTTTCCGTGCTGCTGGTGCTGTCCATGGCCGGAGCCTCTAAGTCATCGTCTGCTCCTAGCTGCGAGTTGACGATTTCCTGATACGTGGGGCAGCTGTCGAGCAACTGCTCATGGGTGCCTTGGCCTACTAACACCCCTTCGTCTAGGACCAGGATGTTATCTGCGTCCCTGATGGTGCCTACCCGTTGGGCTACAACCAGAACTGCCGCGTCGCGGGTGACCGGTTTCAGTGCTGCCCGGAGTTTGGCATCCGTTGCATAGTCCAGAGCCGAGAAGCTGTCATCAAAAAGGTACACAGAGGGTCCGGCGGCAATGGCTCGGGCAATACAGAGCCGTTGGCGCTGTCCACCGGAGACGTTGGAGCCTCCCTGCTCTATAGGGGCCTCTAAGCCTTCAGGCATGTCCCGGACAAAGTTCGCAGCCTGTGCTGTCTCCAATGCTTGCCACAGTTGATCATCCGTAGCGTCTGGGTTTCCCATGCGAATATTGCTCGCTACCGTACCCGTGAACAAGTAAGCCTTCTGCGGTACGAGCCCAATAGAGCTGCGCAGCGCTTGCAAGGTCACGTCCTTGATGTTGTGTCCGCCCAACTGGATGCCACCCTCGGTGGCGTCCAAGAGTCTTGGTATGAGGTTCACCAATGTGGACTTGCCGCTACCGGTGGAGCCAATGATCGCCGTCGTGCTTCCCGGGGAGGCGGTGAAGCTGACTCCGGAGAGGACTGGGGCCTGGGCTCCGGGGTAGGTGAAGGTGGCGTTCGTGACGTTGAGGCGGCCATCGAGGCGGGTGACATGCACGGCGTCGGGGCCATCGACCACGCTGGCTTCGGTGTTCAGGACTTCGGTGATGCGTTCTGCGCTGACGGCCGCGCGCGGGATCATCATGAACATGAACATGGCCATCATGACGGACATGAGGATTTGCATGATGTAACTCAGGAATGCGGTGAGGGCGCCAATCTGCATGTCACCAGCGTCAATGCGTTGCCCGCCAAACCACAGCACACCCACACTGGTTACGTTGACCACGAAGAAGATGGTGGGGAACATGAGCGACATCAGCCGCCCTGCCCGTAACTGGGAGGCGGTGAGTGCGCCGTTGGCCGTGGCGAATCTTTCCGCTTCGTAGTCGCGGCGGCCAAACGCGCGGATGACGCTGATACCGGTGATCTGTTCGCGCAGCACCCCGTTGATGTCATCGAGTTGGCGCTGGACTTTACGGAAGGTGGGGACCAGCACGCGAACGATCAAGCCGATGGCGATGAGCAGCACAGGCAGGATCACCAGTAACAGGCCCGAGAGGGGAACATCCTGGGCCATGGCCAGCACAATCCCGCCAATGCACATGATGGGTGCCATGACCATCATGGTGAAGGACATCAGTGTCAGCATCTGCACCTGCTGGACGTCATTGGTGGTGCGGGTGATCAGGGACGGTGCGCCAATGATGCCCACCTCTTGGGAGGAAAACGTCTCCACTTTGTCAAAAATGTCGCGGCGGATTTGCCGTCCTACGCCCATGGCAAGCCTGGCGCTCAGATACGTGGCCGCGATGGCACACACCACCTGGCCTGCAGTAATGAGCAGCATCCACAGACCCAGATTCAAGATGACGTCGATCTGACCCTTGACCACACCGTCGTCAATGATGTCGGCATTGAGGGTGGGCAGATACAAGGTGGCGAGGGTAGAGAGGAATTGCAGCACCACAATCGCGATCAATGACGCCTTATGCGGCGCCAGATTGCGGGCAATCAGTTGAAACAGCACCTATCCTCCTGATGGTCTCGGCGAGCGTGTTCTTGGTCCAGCTATCAAGCTACTCCTAGCGGCTTGCGAATGTCAGTCATCTATCCCGTGAGTTTGCCGTGGCCTGGGGCGCCTTGTGGGCGGGGTGCCCGGGCACGGGCGCAAGCGAGTGCCAGCGGGTGCCAGAACGCTCGCCGGACAGTTTTGGGCGCTCGCCACCCATCGAGCCGTCACATCACGCCGCTTTGGGGTGATCTAAGCGGCATTATGTGACTGCTCGATGGTCCGTGGTGCGGGGATCGGTCTACCTCGACGCACTACCGGGCTTCGTTGCCCGCAATGTGGCGCCGCTACCGGCCTGTGGGTGCTGTTGCCGTACACTTCTGACCCCTTCCGGCCCGAAAACGTACAGGAGGTGCACACTCGAAAGTGGATCGGGGCTGTTTCTCCCGAACTGGACCGGCTAGGGAGACTCCAGACGCAAAAGGGACGGCGCTCGCGGGATCGGACGGCCGTATAAGACCATCCCATCCCGCAAGCGCCGTCCATTTTCGCGCCAACATTTCGCGCCAACATTCCACTGATCGGTAGCCCGGCAGCCGGACACCGAAAGGGCGTAATAATTAGGCGACGACCTGCCGCTTGGAGGAAATCACGCCGGTGTCGAATCCTGCCAGGTGCAAACCACCGTGGAAGCGGGCGTGTTCAATCTTCACGCAGCGGTCCATGACTACTTCCAGTCCGGCAGCTTCAGCCTTAGCCGCAACGTCCTCGTGCCAGGAGCCCAACTGAAGCCACAGGCTCTTTGCCCCAACGGCAATGGCTTCATCCAGAACGGTGGGCAGATCGTCATGGCGGCGGAATACATCCACCATGTCCGGGACTTCCGGCAGATCAGCCAATGACTTGTACACCGGCTGGCCCAGGATTTCCGTAGCTACCGGGTTCACGAAGTAGACGCGGTAGCTACTGGAAGAGAGCAGATACGTCGCCACGAAGTAGCTGGCCCGTGACGGCTTATCCGAGGCTCCCACAATGGCGATCGACCGAGTCTTGCGCAGAATGGCCAGGCGTTCGGGAGCTGAGGGGCCAACCCATGAACGTTCGGGAGTACTCGTGGTGCTCATGCGTTTGCTCCGATCGTGCAGGACGCCGCGGCTTCGTCAGTGGCAGCAGCGGCATCTGTGGCAGCAGCACGACTGGCAATGAACTCCTGCGCGATGGTCAGCGCCTGATCAAGGTCCCACAGGATATCTGCGAGATCTTCCAGACCAACGGAAATGCGGATCAAGTCCTCGGGGACTCCGGCTGCCTCAAGCTGATCTGCCGTGAGCTGCTGGTGGGTGGTGGAACCCGGGTGCAGCACCAAGGTGCGTGAGTCACCAATGTTGGCCAAGTGGCTGGCCAACTGGAGGGAGTCGATGAACTTCTTTCCGGCAGCACGTCCTCCGCGCACACCGAATGCGAACACCGAGCCAACACCCTTGGGCAGGTAGTGCTGTCCACGCTCAAAGTGCGGGTGGCTGGGCAGTCCGGCGAACTGCACCCAGGAGACGCGCTCATCGGCTTCGAGCCAGGCGGCCACAGCGGCGGCGTTGCGCAGGTGCTCATCCATGCGCTGCGGCAGCGTTTCTACACCCTGCAAGAGCTGGAATGCGGACTGCGCCGAGAGCGCCGGACCAATGTCGCGCAACTGCTCGGAGCGCAGCTTGGTCAAGAAGCCGTACTCACCAAAGTTGCCCCACCAAGACACGTTGCCGTAGGAGGCTACGGGCTCGGTCATGGAAGGGAACTTGCCGTTGCCCCAGTTGAAGCGGCCCGATTCCACCACCACGCCACCCAAGGTGGTGCCGTGTCCGCCCAAGAACTTGGTGGCCGAGTGGATCACAATGTCGGCACCGAATTCGATGGGGCGGATCAAATACGGGGTGCTCAGGGTGGCATCAACCACCAGCGGCACTCCGGCTGCGTGAGCCACATCAGCCAGCCCCTGCAGATCGGCAATGTCGCCGGAGGGGTTGGCCACGATCTCCGTGTAAACAGCCTTCGTGTTTTCCTTGATAGCGGCAGCAAAGTCGGCCGGATCCGTGGAATCGATGAAGGTGGTGTCCACACCGAAGCGGCGCAGCGTCACATCTAGCTGGGTGATGGTTCCGCCATACAGCTTGGAAGAGGCCACAATGTGGTCCCCTGCCCCCGCCAGTGCGGCAAAAGTGACGAATTCCGCTGCCATGCCCGACGCCGTTGCAACAGCACCGATGCCACCTTCCAGAGAAGCAATGCGCTCCTCAAAGGCTGCCACGGTGGGGTTACCAATGCGTGAGTAAATGTTGCCGTACTTTTGCAGCGCAAAGAGGTTCGCGGCGTCGTCGGTGTCTTTGAACACGAACGAGGTGGTCTGGTAGATGGGCACCGCGCGGGCGCCGTGCTCGGAATCAGGCGTGCCGCCCGCGTGCAGAGCGCGCGTGCGGAAGCCGAAGGAATGCTCAGTCATTAGGCGCTCACCTTGTCAAAGTTGGTGATGGGCAGCAGAGAGGTGTCCAGCTCAGTGCCGTGCTTGCGGGCCAGGTCGGATTCGAGTTCGCGCACAATCGGCATGACGTCCCGGCCGAACGCGGCTGTTTCTTCCTGGAAGTGCAGGTAGCCGGTCAGCAGCAAGTTCACGCCGCGCTTCTTGTATTCCACGATGCGTGTGGCGATCTGCTCGGGGGTGCCGATCAGTTCGGTCTTGAAGCCATCGTTGTACTGGATCAGGTCCTCGAAGGAGGAATCGGCCCACATGCCCTTGCCATCCTTGGTGGAGGCTCCGGCCTCCTTGACGGCGGCGGCGAATCCTTCCACGGCGGGGCGGTGTGCCTTGGCGACGATCTCGCGCAAAGTCTCGCGGGCTTCCTTCTCGGTGTCGCGGGCAATGACGAAGCCGTTGAGGCCAAAGCGCGGCTTGCGGCCGGACTCGGCAGCTGCGGCCAAGACGCCGTTGACGTTTTCGCTGTAGCCCTCCAGGGTGCGGCCGTTGGAGAAGTACCAGTCGGCGACGCGGCCGGCCGTAGCCTGGGCAGCGGTGGAGTTGCCGCCGAAGAAGATCTCCGGATGCGGGCGGCCGGGCACGTCAACGGGTGCCGGGTTGAGCGTGAAGTTATTGATGTTGTAGTACTTGCCGGCCTGGGAGTATTCCCTCTCCGTCCAGAGTCCACGCAGCACTCGGATGAACTCTTCGGTGCGGACGTAACGTTCGTCGTGCTCCAGCCAATCGAGACCAAAGTTCACGAACTCGTCCTTGAGCCAGCCGGAGACAATGTTCACGGCAGCGCGACCGTTGGAGAGGTGATCGGCGGTGATGATGAACTTGGCCAACACACCGGGGTGCCACATGCCGGGATGGACGGCGGCGATGACCTTCAGGCGCTCCGTCGCACCGAGCAAAGCGAGCGAGAAGCTCGTGGCCTCGTGCTGCTGATCGGCGCCGTAGGAGGCCGCGTAGCGGGTCTGCGTCAGAGCATATTCGAAGCCGCTATTCTCGGCGATTTGGGCCAGCTTCTTGTTGTACTCGAAGCTCCAATCCGTGCGCTGTTCGATGGTGCTCACCACGAGGCCACCGGAAACGTTGGGGACCCAATAGGCAAATTTGAGCGGAGTGGCGAGGTCTGCAATGTTTTCTGGTGCAATGCTCATCAGTGATCTTTCTTTTTGTACTGGGTAACGGACGCGATAATTCCGGCCATTGATTCTTCGTTTTGGAGCGAGGTGGTATCGCCCAGAGGCGTCCCCTCAAACATTTGTGTCAGCAAACGCCGCATGATTTTCCCAGAGCGGGTCTTGGGAACATCGGGAACTACGACGACGGCGCTTGGCTTGGCGATGGGCCCAATCTTGTGTGCCACGTGGGCACGCAGCTGGTCCTGGACTTCCGCGGCGGAGTGACTTTCGCTGTCCGCTAGGACGACGAATGCCACCACTGCATGGCCGGTCAAAGCGTCGGTCACGGGGGTGACACCGGCTTCAATGACGTTGGTGTGGGTGACAAGTGCCGATTCAATTTCGATCGTGGAGAGTCGGTGTCCGGAGATGTTGATGACGTCATCGATGCGGCCAAGGATCCAAATGTGGCCGTCGGCGTCATACTTGGCGCCGTCGCCGGCCAAGAAGTAGCCCTGCTTGGCGAACTTGCGCCAGTAGGAATCCAGGTAGCGCTGCGGGTTTCCCCACACGGTCCGGGCCATGGCCGGGCCAATTCCGTCAACCACAATCAGACCTTGGACATCGCGCCCAACGTCAGTTCCGGCGTCGTCCACGATGCGTACGCTCACGCCGGGCATGGCACGGGAGGCACAGCCAGGTTTGAACTCGGTATCGCCGGGGCGTGGAGAAAGGATGGTGGCGCCGGTTTCGGACTGCCACCAGGTGTCCACCATGGGGAGAGTGCCTCCGCCGAGTTGATCGCGGAGCCAGTTCCAAGCCTGCGGGTTGACGGCTTCGCCGACGGTTCCGAGCAGGCGCAGGGAGGAGAGGTCGTGGTGGGCGGGGACGCCGTTGGGGAACCAGCCCATGAGCGAACGGACCAGCGTGGGTGCCGTGTAGTAGCTGGTGACACCGTAGCGTTCAATGATCTCAAAATGCCGGCCAGGGTGCGGGGTATTGGGCGTGCCTTCGAAGATGACCTGCGTGACGCCGTTGGAGAGCGGCCCGTAAATTTCGTAGGTATGCGCCGTGACCCAGGCAAGATCGGCAGTGCACCAGTGAACGTCGTTCTCGCGCAGGGCCGGATTCGGGTTGCTGAACAGGAGTTCGTGACTGTAGGAGGCCTGAGTGAGGTAGCCGCCGGTGGTGTGCACCAAGCCCTTGGGCTGGCCGGTGGTTCCGGAGGTGTACATGATGAACAGCGGCGTTTCGGCGTCAAAGTATTCGGCCGTATGCTCCGTGCTGGCTTGTCCAACGGCGTCATGCCACCAGATATCCCTGCCGTCGGTCCAGTCAATCCCGGATCCTGTGCGGCGAACCACGAGGACGTGTTCGATCGCGTTGTCACCCGCCACGGCGGCGTCGGCGTTGGCCTTGACGGGAACCGCCTTGCCGCGTCGGAACTGACCATCGGTGGTGACCAGCAGCTTGGCGCCAGTGTCTTCAACGCGGAACTGCAAGGCTTCGGCGGAGAAGCCGCCAAAGACGAGGGAGTGGACGGCACCAATCCGGGCCACGGCCAAGGTGATGATGATGGTTTCGGCGATGACGGGTAGGTAGATGACTACGCGGTCGCCCTTGCCGATGCCCAAGGCCTTCAGCGCGTTGGCTGCCTGGCACACCTCATCTTGGAGTTCCTTATACGTAATGGCGCGCCGGTCTCCCGGTTCACCTTCACAGAACAGTGCCACCTTGTTGCCGTTGCCGGCGTCGACATGCCTGTCTACGCAGTTGACGGCTGCGTTGAGTTTGCCGCCGGCAAACCACTCGATGCGCGGAACCTGAAGTTCGCCGGTGACGGCGTTCATGGCAGGTTCAAAGCTGTGGTCGGTGTGCCACGGTTCGGCCCAGTCAAGCCGGTTGGCTTGCTCGGCCCAAAAGTTCACCCTGGCGGCGTCTTCGGCCGTACGCGAGGTCACGGTGGTGGGGGCAAAACTAGTGGTATTCATCAAAACTCCATCAAGGCCGCCGTGTACAGGCGCATAGTGCGGCATCCTTGGCCCAGATCTCTTGGCCGCAAGAAATATTTCTTCATAACTAGACCCCACAAATGCGTTACATGCCAAATTTTCATGTCATAAAGGGTCACTATGTGGAACTTATGAAGTATTGGGAAACATTTGTCCTTGACGAATCGTCCAATAGTTCACGAGAGTGATACTTTTTCACTTATGACAGCAGCCGCAGTCCACGCCGACTTTGGCCGCACTAAAGGAGAGTCCATGTCGCAGTCAACCGTTTTCGCCGAGCCCAAACAGGTCACCCATCCCGGTTTCCATGAAATGCTCAGCGCCGACGATTTCAAAGCTGCGTTCCGGAACCATCCCGCAGGCGTTGCCGTAATTACGGCGGACATCGGCGAGGGGCCTGTTGGGCTGACGGCAACCTCAGTCATCTCGGTTTCAGCCAACCCGCCGCTTGTGGTCTTTTCCTTATCCTCAGCGTCGTCCTCGACGCCCACGGTCAAGCAGGCCGAGACGGTAGTCATTCACCTATTGGGTGCGGATCAGATCTCTCTGGCCAAGAATTTTGCAACGAGCGGCATCGACCGCTTCGCTGACACCTCGATCTGGTCGCGCCTGATCACCGGGGAACCTGTACTACCCTCGGCTAATGCGTGGATGCGTGGACGGATTGTCAACCAGATGGACGCCGGCGATTCCACGGTTGTGGCCGTACAGATTCTGCAGGTGAACCTGCCTGGTGAATCCGGCCGCACAGCAGAACAGGCACGTCCGCTGGTCTACCACGATCGCACCTGGCACTCCCTGAGCGAAACCTCAGTAGTCAAGTAGCTCCGGCCCTAATGTTGGCCGCAGCCTTAACAGAATTCCCGAAGAGTTCACAGTAGAGATCATGAGTATTAAGACTGACGTGGTTGTTATTGGTGCTGGCGCCATGGGCTCAGCAGCAGCATTGGCCGTTGCCCGCAGCGGAAAATCCGTCGCCGTGTTGGAGCAGTTCCCGGAGGGGCACAGCCTCGGGGCTTCCCATGGGACCACCCGCAACTTCAACACTGCTTACCAGCAGCCGGAGTATCTTCGGCTGGTCAGCGAAGCGCGCCTGCTGTGGGATGAGCTCGCTGAAGAAACCGGCGTGCAGCTACTGGACCTGGTGGGACTGGTCAACCATGGCCATGAAGTAGCACTAGAAAACACCCGGCAAGCACAGCAGGAAGCTGGCATCAGCAGCTCATTCCTGTCACCGCAAGCGGCCATGGAGCGTTGGGCAGGCATGCGCTTTCGTAGCAGAGTCCTCTACGTACCGGAGGCTGGCAGGATCCGGGCAGCGAATGCTCTCACCGCCCTGAAATCTGCCGCTCAAAACCGAGAAGCGCAGTTCCTGTACAAAACCACCGTGCGGAATCTCGCAGTGCTCGGCGACGACCTCGTAGCGGTGTCTACCGACAGCGCTGAATACCGAACCACCCGCGTCATTGTGACCGCTGGCGCATGGACCCAAAAGTTAATCGGCGGAATAGTCCAACTCCCGCGGCTTGTGGTGACGCAGGAGCAACCAGCGCATTTCCAGACTGTCAGCGACGGGCTCGAATGGCCCTGTTTCAACCACAACCCCGAGCCCGGAGTCCCGGAAGATGACTTTTGGTACAGCCCTATTTACGGGATGCTAACTCCGGGCGAAGGTATCAAGGTCGGTTGGCACGGCGTGGGTCCCGTGGTTGATCCGGACGCCCGGGACTTCACAGCCGAGACGCGCCAGATGGATGCTCTCCTACGCTATGTGCGGGAGTGGTTCCCCGGTTTGGATGCCGAACGATTCGACCCCATCAGCTGCACTTACACCTCTACCGAATCAGGCGACTTTATTCTTGACCGGTTCGGCCCCGTTGTGGTCGGCGCGGGATTCTCCGGTCACGGTTTCAAGTTCACGCCTGCCATCGGCCGCATTCTGGCCGATCTTGCTGACGGCATCGCCGCCCCAAAGTTGTTCCAGGCCCCGCACAGAAGTTGAGCGCGAAGACGCCGAGGTTGGTGCAGCCACCTAACGCCGCCGCCGGCTGGCCCGCCCGAACTCAGCCGTAAAGCTCAAACGCTACGACGCCGCCCGCCGTCACCATCTGCGTTTGCTCCCGGGCCTGCTCCTCCACGGGCGCATCGCTAAGGGCGCGGAGGTATTCACCGTGTTCAGCCAAGGAAGCCACGGCTTTCTCGACACTGGCTTCCGACACTTTTTGAGCGTGGGTAGGCTGCGGGAACTGATCGCCACCCAACGCACCTTGTGACGCGCTAAGCCTTCCGCCAAGAGTTCGGGAAAGATCCAATCGTTGTCCGCATCGCCCACAGCGTCAAGGACGGCTCGGCCAACAGCCCTGTGATCGGCCGAGTTCCATCGCCCCGGGCCCCACTCATCCCGGTGATTCAAGGTCAGCACCAGATCGGGCCGTGCACGGCGAATCTCCCGCGCGAAGTCTCTACGTAACGCCAACCCTTCCTCAATCCTCCCGTCCGGATGATCGAGAAAGACCAAGTCCGAGACACCCACCCGAGCACACGCATTCTGCTGCTCCATGGACCTCAGCGGACCCGATTCCTCGGCCGCCATGCCAGCAATTCCGGCCTCACCACGGGTGGCCAGCACATAGCTGACCTCTTTACCCTCGGCCGTCCATTGCGCCACGGCCGCTCCCATCCCGTACTCGGGGTCATCCGGATGCGCCACGATCACTAGCGCCCGCTGCCAGTCCTGCGGAAATTGCTCAAGGTCAGTCATTGTTTCTCTCCCACCATGAAGATCCGCCGAAACGGATAAATTGTGCCATGCTCCCCCGTTGGATAGGCATCGACCAATAGCGCGGCGTACTCATCCTCGAACGCCGTAGCTTCACTAGCAGAAAGCGCACCCAAAACGGGCCTC
This sequence comes from Specibacter sp. NPDC078692, assembly GCF_040686835.1. Classification (NCBI taxonomy): domain Bacteria; kingdom Bacillati; phylum Actinomycetota; class Actinomycetes; order Micrococcales; family Micrococcaceae; genus Specibacter; species Specibacter sp. NPDC078692. The sequence continues at coordinate 228,817 of NZ_JBFBLV010000003.1, read as the reverse complement.
AGCGCCGTCCCTCGAACCCACTCCAGAACCGCATTTTCGCCCTGTAACAGTTGGTTATAGGTGGTCTCCCACACGTCCACCCTAGCCCCGCCACTGAGGAACAGTTCCTGATAGACGGCAGGTTCGGCCACCACGTCGTCGTGCTGCAGCACCCGGCCAAGTTGCTTTCGCCACCGGGAACTCTCGGCCAGTTCTCGCATCAAAACGTGCGACGGCGCTCCAAAGTTTCCGGGTACCTGCACTCCCAGCCACGCGCCAGGGTGCATGGTCGCCAACCAGCCAGACATCAATTCGCGATGCCCCGGCACCCACTGCAGGGCAGCGTTGGAGACTATGACATCAGGAGGAGCGCCGGGGGCGGAAGCACCGGCCAAGGGTGACCATGCGGCAATATCGCCCTGCACAAATGACAGCCCCGGAACAGTCAAACCCTGCGCCTTCTCCACCATGGCTGCCGAACTATCCAATCCCACCACTGACGCCTGCGGCCAACGCCGCGCCAAGGTAGCCGTCAGATTGCCCGGCCCACAGCCAAGGTCAACTGCACTCGCGGGCGCCACTGCTCCAATGCGGGAGGTGAGATCAAAGAAGGGCCTGTCACGGAAATCGCCGAACTTACGGTACTGAGCTGGTTCCCACACAAATGGTTGATCCGTCATGGCGTTATCCTGCCACATGCCATTCCGCACGGGCAGGGGTTCAGCAGTGGCAGCTGCGACCGCCTAAGCTGGGATGACCATGAATCTTCTTGAACAGCTTGCCACCCTAAATCCGCAGACCTCCACCGACGACGACGTATTGGACGCGTTTTTGGAGTGGACCTTAGACCGGGGGCTGGAGCTGTACCCAGCTCAGGAAGAGGCCGCACTGGAGCTGGTGAGCGGCAACAACGTGATTTTGTCGACCCCCACAGGTTCAGGCAAATCGATGGTGGCCATCGCGGCGCACTTCAACGCCATGGCCCGCGGCGCAGCCAGCTACTACACGGCCCCCATCAAGGCGCTGGTCTCGGAGAAGTTCTTCGCCCTGTGCGAGATCTTCGGAGCAGAAAACGTTGGCATGATCACCGGTGATTCCTCCGTGAACCAGGACGCACCCATCATCTGCTGCACGGCTGAGATCCTGGCAAACATTGCGCTGCGCGAGGGCGAAGATGCCGATGTTGGCGTGGTCATCATGGACGAGTTCCACTACTACTCCGATCCCCAGCGTGGCTGGGCGTGGCAGTTGCCCTTGCTGGAACTGCCGCAGTCGCAATTCCTGCTCATGAGCGCCACTCTGGGCGATGTCAGCCGTTTCGAGAAGGAGCTCACAGAGCTGACCAACCGCGAGACCACCACCGTTTCTTCCGGTGAGCGCCCCATCCCGCTGCACTACTACTACGTGCAGACCGGCGTACATGAATCCCTCGAGGAACTGCTCGCCACCAAACAGGTCCCGGTCTATGTGGTGCACTTTAGCCAGGCCGAGGCCATTGACCGCGCCCAGACCCTCATGAGCATTAACGTGTGCACGCGTGAGGAGAAGGACAAGATTGCCGAGCTCATTGCCGGTTTCCGCTTCTCCGCAGGTTTCGGCAAGACTCTGAACCGTTTGGTCCGCCACGGCATTGGCGTCCACCACGCCGGAATGCTGCCCAAGTACCGCCGCCTTGTGGAGCAGCTGGCCCAGGCCGGCCTGATGAAGGTCATCTGCGGCACCGACACCCTCGGCGTGGGCATCAACGTGCCCATCCGCACCGTGTTGCTGACTGCTTTGAGCAAGTACGACGGCGTCCGCACTCGCGTTTTGCAGGTGCGTGAGTTCCAACAAATCGCTGGCCGAGCAGGCCGCGCAGGCTATGACACCGCTGGCACCGTCATTGTGCAGGCACCCGAGCACGTTATTGAGAACACCAAGGCCATGGCGAAGGCCGTGGCCAAGTTTGGCGACGATCAGAAGAAGCTCCGCCAGGTGGTCAAGAAGAAGCCGCAGCAGGGTTTTGTCAGCTGGGGTGAGCCCACATTCACGCGCCTAGCCGAATCCGTGCCGGAACCGCTGACCTCCAGCTTCACCATCACGCACGCCATGCTGCTGAACTTGCTGGAACGCCCCGGCGATCCCTTCCAAGCAGCGAAGGCCTTGCTGACCGAGAACCACGAATCACCGGCCAAGCAGCGCGTGCTGATGCGCAAGGCCATCGGCATGTACCGCGAACTCCTGGGCGCCGGCGTTGTAGAACGCATCCCCGAGGACGAGCTCGAGAATGATGGCCGCACTGTGCGCCTCACCGTGCACCTGCAGATGAACTTCGCGCTGAACCAGCCGCTCTCCCCCTTCGCCCTGGCTGCCCTAGACTTGCTGGATCAGGAATCGCCCAGCTACGCCCTGGATGTCATTTCCGTCATTGAGTCCACGTTGGAAAAGCCACGCCAGATCCTCTCGGCCCAGCTCAAGCGTGAGCGCACCGAAAAGGTTGCGGCCATGAAGAGTGAGGGCATCGAGTACCACGAGCGCATGGCCATCCTCGACGAAGTCACCTACCCTATGCCTCTCTCGGAGCTGCTATTCGAGGCCTTTGAGGTCTACCGCAAGGCCTCCCCGTGGATGGGTGACTTTGAGCTTTCCCCGAAATCGATCATTCGCGATATGTATGAGCGCGCCATGAACTTCGGTGAATACGTCCAGTATTACCAGCTGGCTCGCTCCGAGGGAATCGTGCTGCGGTACCTGACGGACGCCTACAAGGCCCTCCGCCAGACCGTCCCCCAGGATGCACTCCGCGAAGACCTCGAGGACATCATTTCCTGGCTGGGCGAGCTGGTCCGCCAGGTAGACTCCAGCCTGCTCGATGAGTGGGAGAAGATGACCAACGGGGACTCCACCGATGGCGCTGGCCTGCTGGAGGAAACCGCACTGCCGCCTGCCCCGCCTCGTCTGACGGACAACGCCCGAGCCTTTAGGGTCATGGTCCGCAATGAGATGTTCCGCCGCGTGGAGCTCGCTGCCGATGATGACTATGAGGCGCTGGGGAAGCTCGACGGCGAACACGGCTGGGATGCGGACCGCTGGGCCGATGCGCTGGATGAGTACTGGGACGAACACGAATACATTGAGTCCGGCCCGGCCGCCCGTGGCCCCGCGCTGTTGCACATCGCCCCGTCGGATGACAACTGGACCGTGCGCCAAACCATCGTTGACCCGGCAGGCAACCACGATTGGTTTATGCACGCCACAGTGGATCTTGACGCATCGAATGAGGCGGGTGCCGCCGTCGTACTTTTCAAGGAATTCAGCCGTATGTAGAGGTGCGCGATAAGCTCAGTGCATGAATTTGCTTCGCACTGCCGTGCCCGCCGATGTCCCCGCAATCCTTGGCATGATTCACGATCTGGCTGTCTATGAAAAAGAACCAGACGCCGTGAAGAACACGCCCGAGATGCTCCGCACCAGCCTGTTTGGCGAGAATCCGCAGGTGTTCGCGCACGTGGTGGACTCCCCCGCTGCCGGCGAACCCATTGTGGGGTTTGCCCTGTGGTTCCTGAACTACTCGACGTGGGAGGGCACGCACGGGATCCATCTCGAGGACCTGTATGTGCGGCCCGAGGCGCGTGGGGGCGGCTACGGCAAAATGCTGCTCCAGCACCTGGCGCAGATCACGGTGGAGCGCGGCTACGCCCGCATGGAGTGGAGCGTGCTGGACTGGAATGAGCCGTCCATCAACTTCTACAAGTCGTTCGGGGCGGCGCCGATGGATGGGTGGTCGGTGTTCCGTTTGGATGGCGAGGCGCTGGCAAAATTCGGCGCTTCGGCTGCCACCGAGACCGCAGGAGCCCAGTCATGAGCGATTCCTTTACAGTCCTTTCGGAGATGGCCAGTTCGGAAGCGTACACTGCCCGCGGTGTGCGCATGCGAGATCATTTCTTCACCGTGCCGCTGGATCATGCACAGCCCCAAGGCCCCACCATCGAAGTGTTTGCGCGCGAACTCAGCGATGCGCGCATTGATGCCGAGGAGCTCCCCTGGTTGCTGTTCCTCCAGGGCGGCCCGGGTGGACGCGGCAACCGCCCGGCTGGCCTAAGCGGCTGGCTCGCCGAGGCCGCCAAACACTTCCGCGTGTTGATGCTTGACCAGCGCGGCACCGGACTTTCGACGCCGGCCACTCGCCAAACCTTGCCCCTCGCCGGGGACGTGGCTGCCCAGGCAGACTACCTTTCTCATTTCCGAGCTACCGATATTGTGGCCGACGCCGAGCTCATCCGCGCCACGCTGGGCTCTGAGCCGTGGAGCATCTTTGGCCAAAGCTATGGCGGCTTCTGCGCGTTGACGTACCTCTCTTTCGCGCCGGAGGGTGTCCGCGAGGCACTCATCACGGGCGGCCTGGGCCCGCTGACCGGGCCCGCAGACCAGGTGTATCAGGCTACGTTTGACCGCCTGCGAACCCGCAATGCCGAGTACTTTGCGAAGTACCCTGAGGACCGCGAACTGCTCACGCACATCATGCGGCACACGTCCGAGGTCGAAGAACTGCTGCCTACGGGTGAGCGGCTCACGCCCGAACGCGTGCAGATGTTGGGCAGCTTTTTGGGCGGTAATACCCGTTTCGATGCCTTGCACTTTGTCCTCGAGGATGCGTTCACGTCAACGCTCGACGGCGTCCGCCTGTCCGACACGTTCTTAAGCACCGTTTCGGCCTATGTGAGCCGTGCGGCCAATCCGCTCTACGCGTTGATGCACGAATCCATCTATGTGCAGGACTCCCCGAGCGACTGGGCAGCCGCCCGCGTGCTGGCGCTGAACCCGGATTTCTTGCCGGATGCGCCGGAGCCGCTACTCACCGGTGAAGCCATCTACCCGTGGTACTTCGAACAGGATCCTGCCCTTGTTCCTTTGAAGGGACTGGCTGATGTGCTGGCTGCTCGCACCGAGGGCTGGGGCCCGCTGTATGACGTTGCTCAGTTGGCCAAAAACACCGTGCCCGTGGCCGCCGCCGTCTACAGCGATGACATCTTCGTGGACCGCGAGATCTCCATGGCCACGGCCGCAGCCGTCAAGGGACTCCAAGTATGGGAAACCGCCGACTTCCACCACGACGGCATTGCCGACGACGGTGAAGGTATCTTCGCCCGGCTCCTTGGCATGGTTCGGGCGTAAATCCCCAGTAGTCGAGGCCCCCGGTGGTTGAGCCTGTCGAGACCCACGTTTCGACAGGCTCAACCACTCACGCCTTGGCTAGTCATGGCCGGCTTCTCGCATCTGGCGTAGTTCCTTCTTCAGATCGCCCACTTCGTCGCGGAGCCGGGCTGCAAGTTCGAAGTGGAGGTCTGCGGCGGCGCCGTGCATTTGCGCCGTAAGCTCTTCAATGAGTTCCACCAGTTCCTTGGCCGGGCGTGAGGTGGCACCGGCGGCGCCCTTCTTCTTACCTGCCTTGCCAGCAGGTTCACGCTTGAGCCGCGCTTCCTCCAACAGCGCGGCCGTGTCCGCGTCTTCACGAGCCAACTGGTCGGTGATGTCTGCAATCTTCTTGCGAAGCGGCTGGGGGTCAATGCCGTGCTTCTTGTTGTAACTGACCTGGATCTCCCGGCGTCGATTGGTTTCATCAATGGCGAACTGCATGGAGGCCGTGATCCGGTCCGCATACATGTGCACCTCACCCGAAACGTTTCGAGCGGCACGACCAATGGTCTGAATCAATGACGTCGAGGACCGCAGGAACCCTTCTTTGTCGGCGTCGAGAATGCTGACCAAGGAAACTTCGGGGAGGTCGAGTCCTTCACGGAGCAGGTTAATGCCCACCAGCACATCAAAGACGCCCATACGCAGTTCGCGCAACAACTCAACACGTCGCAGGGTGTCCACATCGGAGTGCAGGTACTGGACCTTGATGCCATTTCCCAGCAGATAGTCGGTGAGGTCCTCGGACATGCGCTTGGTCAGCGTCGTGACCAGAACACGCTCATTCTTGGCCGTGCGCTTCCGGATCTCGCCGAGGAGATCGTTGATCTGGTCTTGGGAGGGCTTGACAATAATCTCGGGGTCGATCAAGCCTGTGGGGCGGATGATCTGCTGAACGTAGCCGTCTGACATGCCCAGCTCGTATTTGCCTGGAGTTGCGGAAAGGTACACAGTCTGACCGATGCGTTCCAAGAACTCATCCCATTTAAGAGGACGGTTGTCCATGGCTGAAGGAAGCCGGAAACCGTGGTCCACGAGGGTGCGCTTGCGGGACATATCGCCCTCATACATGGCACCAATCTGTGGAACCGTGACATGGGATTCGTCGATGACCAGCAGGAAATCGTCAGGGAAGTAGTCCAGCAAGCAATGTGGGGCGCTGCCCTTGTCGCGACCATCGATGTGCCTGGAGTAGTTTTCGATGCCGTTGCAAAAGCCCATCTGCTCCATCATCTCTAGGTCATAGGTGGTGCGCATACGCAGTCGCTGAGCCTCGAGGAGCTTGTTCTGGCTTTCAAGTTCCTTGGTTCGGGTGGCAAGTTCGTCTTCAATTTGTTTGACGGCACGGGACATCCGATCTGGGCCGGCAACATAGTGCGATGCCGGGAAGACGTACATCTCATTCTCTTCGCGGATGATCTCCCCCGTTAGTGGGTGGAGCGTGTAGATATTTTCGACCTCATCGCCAAAGAACTCAACCCTGATGGCTTGTTCCTCGTACATGGGGATGATCTCAACGGTGTCACCACGGACGCGGAAGGTACCGCGGTGGAAATCAATATCGTTGCGGGTGTACTGCATACTGACGAACTTGCGCAACAAGTCATCGCGGTTCATCTGCTCCCCGCGCTTCAAGGTCACCATTCCGGCAACATACTCTTCGGGCGTACCTAAGCCGTAGATGCACGAGACCGTGGCTACCACGATCACGTCGCGCCTGGTCAACAGGGCGTTGGTTGCTGAGTGACGAAGCCGCTCCACTTCCTCATTGACGGAGGAGTCTTTTTCAATGAAGGTGTCCGACTGAGGAACGTAAGCCTCGGGCTGGTAGTAATCGTAGTAGGACACGAAATACTCGACGGCGTTATTGGGCAATAGTTCCCGGAACTCGTTGGCGAGCTGGGCGGCAAGGGTCTTGTTCTGAACCAGCACCAGGGTGGGCCTTTGCACCTGCTCAATCAGCCACGCCGTGGTGGCTGACTTACCCGTTCCCGTTGCACCAAGAAGCACCACGTCCTTCTCGCCATTATTGATGCGCTCGGTAAGTTCCTTAATAGCTGCCGGCTGATCGCCAGCAGGTTTGAACTCACTGATCACTTCGAAAGGGGCCACAACACGGTTGATCTCTTGGGCAAGACTCATGATGTTAAAACTACCCCTCCTAGGCACCACCGGCACAATAACTAAGTTCCACCATGGGCACAACTCACCACGCAACATTCGGTGGACTAAGGATCATCCATGCAAAAATGAGATGGGAAATCATCACTTTTACGCGCAAATATTCCTTTGAGAGGAAAACAATGTCTTCCAACACACCCGAAAACCCGTACGGCCAGCAGCCGTCCGCACCTTACGCTTCACAGGCGCCGACCGCCTACGGTCAGCAGCCCGGTCAGTACGGCGCCCCGGCTGCCGACCCGGGCAAGACCATGTCGATCATCGCCATCATCCTGCCGTTTGTCGGTTTCAGCTTGGTTGGTTTGATCTTGGGTCTCGTTGCCAAGTCAAAATCCAAGAAGGCCGGTTACAAGAACACTCTGGCCCTCGTGGCCATCATCATCAGCGCCGTGGTCCTTCTCATATCCATCATCGTTGGCATTTGGGCGATTAGCTACTTTGCAGACGTCGCCGCACAGGTTCAGGCTTGCGCTGACGGTGCGGACACCGTAACCATCAGCGGCCAGGTTGTGGACTGCTCCAGCTTCACCACTCCCTAAGACCTCCCGGCGATGGCCCGCACCTTTTGGTGCGGGCCATCCTTTTCTGCCGGTTCTCGGTACTAGCTCCACACGTTGCGGGCTTCGCCTCAGCTTCGGATGGAGCCTCTGCTCCGGAACCAGCCGATCCCGGCCGTAGCAACAAAGAGGATTATGCCAATGACTGCCAACCAGAATAGGCCCTTGATGGCGAATCCCAGCACCGACAAAATAAGCCAGATGACCAACAAACCAATAATGAGTCCCATAGCGGCACCTTCCTATCGTCCATAGCAAGTCACGCAGCCAACTGCCCAGCCATTTCTCGCAGCTGTGGCTGCCGTATGTTTTCAGGCTAGGCCCGTGCCGTGCCAATAACAAGGGCACCGCATGTCATTGATGGATCCAGCCTCGGCGCCGCTAGGTGACACTCGATTCCACCAACTGGCCCACCTCGTCGGTGACTGAGATGCTCTGACAGATGAGCCGCCTAGGCGCCGTCGACAAGATCCGGTCGCGCCTCGTGATGCTCCAGGCCATGTGTTCTGCGGTCCTCTTTCATCTCCGCCTCATACACGTGCCGTTTGCCACCGTCCAGCTCATCTCTAGCTCGCTTTTCGGCATCCTTGAATGCGGCGTAATACCCGTCGTCGTATTCCTCAACAATCTGGAATGTCCACCGACCGTCGATGACGTTACGCCCCACTATTTGACGCTCAATGTCATCACCAAGTACTCCGTGGCCCGCCGCTCGCAACAATTGCACAGCCTCACCCAGCGCCAGATCGGCCTTTCCTGTAAGCCGGTGAAAACCATAAAGAAGTCCTCTGGCGTGCTCAACTACTTCGAGTGCTTCAGAGAGTTTCCCGAGTGCCTTCACCGTGCCGTCGGATACCCCAGGACCGCGTTGATGGGCGTCGTTGGGCCCATCAGCTGGCGTTGCCGATGATGATGTCATCTGAAACACCCATCATTCTGATTGGGATGATCGTCTACTTTCCATGCCACCGTAGTTGCTCCTTCGCAAGCTGGTTTTCCTTGGTACCTAGGAACCCGCGGCCGGGGGTTCGTCAACGGCTGAGCGTTCGGCATCACCGAATACGGCGCCGAGGCCCTTTGAGTCTTCGGTTGCTTCACCACGGGGAATCGACTCCCCGTGACCTCGTGAAATATTCTCCTCCTCAACTGACGTCTGGCCGAGATCGGGGAACGTCTGCTGCCCCTCATGGCGCCAACTGACGTTTACGTGGGCTGAACCATTCGCAGGGGTCTCCACGGAAGTCTCAATTGCTTCGGGCGGTGCACCCATGTCCCGAATCTTTTGCTGGTAGGAAGCCACCAGCTGGTCCAACGATTCCGGCGTCCATTCCCCAGGGCGCATTCGGGTGGAAATTTCAACAGGTTGGTCGGTGCTTTCAGTCATGTGATTCTCCTAACGGATGAATTAGCTGTCGGCGGCTCGCCGGATTTCAGGGCTGAGCTTTGTTTTCATAAACATCGCATGGACGTATGCAGTTCGTTGGGAACTAAGAATTGCGCAATGCCTCGATAAGTTCCGACTTACGTTTTTTTGAGTAACCGGTCAGTCCGATTTCTTTGGCCTTGCCTCTGAGTTCGGGCACCGTCCAGGCTTCATAATCTTTTGATTTTCCACCCTTCCGTCCCACCGTAGACCGACCGTTCTTGGCCGCAGCATTGGATATTCTGGCTGCCTTCTGGGCAGAGGCTCCGTCATCGCGCAGTGCCTCATACATTTCCGGATCCTTGATGCTGGGATTCTTTTTCTCTGGCATGATTCCTCTCCTTAGTGCGTGGGTTGAGCTACTTTGAGGGCCAAGGCCGTTAGATGCTTCCCGTTGGAAGGAAGGACGGCACCTGGATTACGGGCTCAGGCTCGCGAATAACTTCAGCCTGAATCTGTTCATGCGCCCGCGTGACCAGTTCGGCGGCGCCTTCGTGATGCGCCGCCTCCAAAGCTCCCGCCAAAAGAACAGCGTCCACAAGTGTGCTGTCCGTCTTGGCGATGAGGGCGTTGGTCTCCCTATTCAAACCTTTGGCCGCCGCGCTGGGAGCATCGTTGGTGTTTTGATCCGGCAGGCTAAAACACCCTTGCAGATTTTGAAGATGGTGTCGGGTCGCGTGGGCGGAATCCCGAAAGAGATCCTCGAGATCGCTGCGCGTGGCGGTCTCCTCGAGGGTATCCAGCGCGTCGATCGATCCCTGCAACATGGTCAGGGCCAAAGCAAGTTTGTAGCAATAAATTTCTTCGAGAGTTGTGAAGTGTTCAAACATTGTTTTTCCTTCGCGTTGGCGTTGGTAAACGACGTAAATCTTCCTCCGGCGACTTCTGCTGTGGCATAGCCAAGCGCGTTACATGAGTCATTTCTTGGGCCGATGAATGCTCATCCCCCTCTTCGACTCTAACGAGGTCAGCCATAAAAATCCATGCCCCGGTATGAAGATTCAACAGGCGATGACATTGCCCTGAAGTTCAATTCACAATTGATAAGATATCAATCAGTGCAGTCTAGGTTCTGCGGCTAGTGGCAGCAGCCAGGCTTTCGTCAGTACCCAGACAACCCTGACCTTTGAGCAGCCCTAGGATTCATAAGAGATCAGGAGAGGCTGCCCCGGATCGGCCGAGGCCAAGACCTGGTGGCCCTCGATAGCATCAGCCACGGGAAAGAATCCAGCCTTGGCCATGGCATGAAGGAGCGTTTCAGCGGAATTTCCAGCCGTTGGCTCCACGCGAAACGCCGGTCCATAACCCTCCGGATGTAAGGCGAGGACGGCGGCGGACTCCCCCACCGCATGCTGCAATCGAGCCACAAGCCGCGCTTCTCCTGCATCGTCAGAAGCGGGCGCATGCGCGCTTTGATCCACATCTGCATGTTCTGCATGAGCCCGCCCGGCGGCCACATTCGTTGCAAACGGCACTAGCCGTTCATGCCAGAGCACATCCAGGGCGGCAATTGCCTCGTCCCGGGTGCCATCATTGACGATCACCACATCAGCCACGGCTGCCCGCTGTTCGTCGGTAGCTTGAGCGGCAATGCGGGCCAGCGCATCCTCCCTAGACATCCCGCGGTCCCGAATCAGGCGCTCTAGCCGAAGCTCCTGAGGCGCCTGCGCAACGACTACCAGGTGAAAGTTGGGGCCTTGCCCCGACTCCACCAGCAGTGGAATGTCTTGGACTACAATGGCGTCCGGGCTGGCGTCGGCTTTCAACGCAGCAGCCGCCGCACGCACTAACGGGTGGGTGATGGCGTTCAGCGCCGCGAGCTCCGCCTTATCGGCGAAGACCCGGGACCCGAGAGAAGGACGGTTCAACGAACCATCCGGCAGCAGCATCTCAGGACCAAAATGAGCTACGACGGCGGCCAGGCCCTGCGTTCCGGGAGCCACCACCTCGCCGGCCAGCTGGTCGGCGTCAATGACAACGGCTCCCAGCTCGCGGAACCGGGTAGAGAGCAAGGATTTTCCGGCAGCGATGCCGCCGGTGAGACCAAGTGAAAGCATGCACCCATACTATCGAGCGTGCCGCAACGCGGTTGTTCCTGACACAGCACAGCGACCAAGCAATGAGCCGGTACTCCCCCGTTAGATAGGATCAGTGGGTGACACTTCCCCTCGCCTCAGCCGGCCCCAACAGCTACACGACGTTAGCGTCCGGACCCGACTTCCGGCACGAAATTTCCATCAAGCGCTCCCGCTTCATCACCGTGCTGCGGCGAGTGGAACAGGAATCCTCCGCCCGCGAGCTGGTGAGTGAACTGCGCAAAGAATTCTACGACGCCAGGCACCACTGCTCCGCGTTTGTCATCGGCTCCGACCGCAGCATCCAGCGCTCCAATGACGACGGCGAACCCTCCGGCACCGCAGGCATCCCCATGTTAGACGCCCTCATCAGACGGGAGGTTCACGCTCCGTCTAGCAACGGAAGCGACACCTCGGCCGCCGCCGACCTCAGTGACGTGTGCGCCGTCGTCGTCCGCTATTTTGGTGGCATCCTCCTTGGCGCCGGCGGACTGGTGCGCGCCTACTCGGAGTCCGTGAGCACGGCGTTGGAGTTGGTCCCGCTGGTGCGCAGGGAGCGGCAGCAGCTGTTCACGGTCGCGGTGCCGCATGCGCAGGCCGGGCGGTTGGAGAATGATCTGCGCAGCGCCGGCTATGTGATGACCGGGAACACGTACGACGGCGCCGAAACTCAGCTTGGGCTGGCCATGTACGACGACGAGCAGGTCATCACCGCCGCGGTGGAAAGGCTTGCCGCGCTGACGGCTGGACGCTGCGCGTTGACGGCCGCCGGAAACGATTGGGTTGACACGCCGCTGACCTAGTACGCCCTACAAATCCAGGCTGAGCCGACCTTCCAGATCCGGCCATGGAACGTTGACACGTGGACCGGCCACCAGGGCCTTCACCAACTGTGCGTCAGCTACTAATATGCCGTCCGGGGATACCTCAACAATGGCTACACCACCTCGGAACGCGGGCTCTGCATCTCGCAGCTGCCAGCCCTCGGCGAGTTCACCGATTCCCCGATCCGCAAGACGTTCGTCAGCAGTAAGAAAATCCGTTGCTCGGCCCACTGGGTGTCCCAGCAGGTTCCGGGGTTGGACGTGCGAGTAGTCGGCCGCCAACGGCTCCAGATACCCCACCGTTTCACCATCATCGGGGCGGGTCACTTTCAGCCATGAAGTTGCTGACACAACGGTTCCTTACGGAGGATTTTAAGACAGGGTCTGCTAACGGTCTTGGTACGGGTAGTTGCCCTGCTGGTAGTTGGCTTGCGGCTGGGTGGGTGGCAGCAGATAAGGCATCTTATCGAATCTGGCACCTTGGGGGTTGCTGGGCAGGCAGGCGAGGATCCAGACCACCAATGCTCCCGCATAGGGAATCAGGCCTAGGGCCAGGAATCCACCACTCATGTTGGCGTCGTGCAGCCGCCGAACGAACAAGGCCAGTGACGGCACGATGATGGCCAGCATGTACAGTCCGTAGAGCACGATGATGAGGCCGGCCAAGGCGGAAGCCCCTGAACCGTCAATTGCCCCAAACAGGACGCTAACCACCATCAGCACGACGAAGTGGAACAACTGGACCCACCAAAATTCGCTTCGTGTGGATCGTCCACTGAAGACGGCGTACTGCTTGAAAAAGCTCTTGATGGCTGCAACAGGTCCCGCAATGTTCCCACGCTGAGGCGCCACGAGTCCCTGTGGAAATGATGGCGCGGCAGCTTCCTGTACCGGGACCACGTCAAAGGTGGGTGGCGGGGTGGCCTGACTGAAATAACCAGGGGTGATGTGAGCCGTGGAGGGCGGCGTGTAGGGCACCGGGTTGTCTTGGTGCCCGCCTGGATAATTCGTTGTCATGCGTTGTCTCCCCCATATGTGATCGTGTGTTCTGTTTATCTTATCTATTGGGCACTGACATTGTCGCCACAGCTCCGAGCGCGCACCAGAGCAATCGACCAAGGACGCACCTCATCACGAGGACAACGAGCGTTAAGTAAGTGAGGGCCCCCGCCAATGGCGGGGACCCTCACTCAAGTCAGCAAAACCTCATTTTCATGGGGCGGTGCTTGCTGGCGTCGAAATTAGTTTCCGGTCAGCTTTTCGCGGAGAGCAGCAAGTGCCTCATCCGATGCCAAGGTACCGGCACCGGCGTCAGCTGCAGCAGGCTCGGAGGAGTAGGAAGTCCCTGCGGACTCGCCACCTTCACCGGCGTTGTCAGCAGCTGCATCTTCTGCGGCGTGCTCGGCAACCTGCTTCTTGTGGGCTTCCCAGCGAGCCTGAGCGTCAGCGTACTGCTGCTCCCAGACGGAACGCTGAGTCTCGTAGCCTTCAAGCCACTCGTTGGACTCGGAATCGAAGCCCTCCGGGTACTTGTAGTTGCCCTCTTCGTCGTACTCGGCAACCATGCCGTAGAGTGCGGGATCGAACTCGGTGGAGTCGACGTCGACACCTTCGTTGGCCTGCTTGAGGGACAGCGAGATGCGGCGGCGTTCCAGGTCGATGTCGATGACCTTGACGAACAGTTCGTCACCAACGGAGACAACCTGCTCGGCCAGCTCAACGTGGCGCACGGCCAGCTCGGAGATGTGAACCAGGCCTTCGATGCCGTCTTCAACGCGAACGAACGCACCGAACGGAACCAGCTTAGTGACCTTACCCGGTACAACCTGCCCGAGGGCGTGGGTGCGGGCGAAGGTCTGCCACGGGTCTTCCTGCGTAGCCTTGAGCGAGAGCGATACACGCTCGCGGTCCAGATCCACTTCGAGAACCTCGACGGTGACTTCCTGGCCAACTTCGACAACCTCGGACGGGTGGTCGATGTGCTTCCAGGACAGCTCGGAAACGTGAACCAGACCGTCTACGCCGCCAAGGTCCACGAATGCACCGAAGTTGACGATGGAGGAAACAACGCCGGGACGAACCTGGCCCTTTTCCAGCTTGTTGAGGAACGTGGAACGAACCTCGGACTGGGTCTGCTCGAGCCAGGCACGGCGGGACAGAACAACGTTGTTGCGGTTCTTGTCCAGCTCGATGATCTTGGCTTCGATCTGCTGACCGATGTAGGGAGCCAGGTCGCGCACACGGCGCATCTCGACCAGCGATGCGGGCAAGAAGCCGCGCAGGCCGATGTCGAGGATAAGACCACCCTTGACCACCTCGATGACGGTACCGGTAACGACACCGTCTTCTTCCTTGACCTTCTCGATGTCGCCCCAGGCACGCTCGTACTGAGCGCGCTTCTTGGAGAGAATCAGGCGGCCTTCTTTATCTTCCTTCGTGAGGACCAAGGCTTCGACCTGATCGCCAACGGCGACAACGTCACCGGGATCAACGTCGTGCTTGATGGACAGCTCGCGGGAGGGGATGACACCTTCGGTCTTGTAACCGATGTCGAGCAGAACTTCGTCGCGGTCAACCTTGACAACAACACCTTCGACGAGGTCTCCGTCGTTGAAGTACTTGATGGTTGCATCTACTGCGGCGAGGAATTCTTCAGCAGTACCAATGTCGTTGATTGCAACAACAGGAGTACTAGTCTTCTCGGGGGTCGTGATGGTCATGTAGTAGGGGCTCCGATGTGGATAGTTGGTTTCGACGAACCCGGGGCTAGGCCGCGAGGTATCGCGTCCATGCCGGATCGGGTCCGAAAATTATTATGGTTGCAGGGGTTCCTGCTGATCGTGATTGCACGACTTGTACGAAATCTGCCGGGTTCTCCGGCCCACTTCACGCATGACATGCCTATTTAGTCTAGTTGTTTGGGGCAAGGAGCGCAAAAGTTCGCCGACGGCTTGCCATAATGTCAAAGGTGGTGGACTCGACGCTTCTAATTCTCGGACCGAACGCGTGGATTCTGCTTGCCATCATGCTGATTTTGGCCGCTGCACTGTGGCGGATTGCGCTTGGAAGATCCCCGTGGGACATGCTCTTTGCGGGGCTGCGTGCGCTGGTTCAGCTGGCAGCTGTGGTGCTTGTCATAGCGTGGCTTTCCGGCCGCGGCCCGTGGGCCTTTGCCTTTGTCACCGTGATGTTCGTGGTGGCCGCCTGGACGTCCGGTCGGCGGGTGGCGCCAGATGGCCGCTGGTGGCTTGCCGCAATTCCCATCGCGGCGGGAGTCATCCCCGTGGCGGCCATGATGTTTGCCCTCGGCGTGGTCCCGTTCAATGCACTGGCCATCATCGCCATCCTCGGCCAGCAGATCGGCGGGGCAATGTCTGCCGTGACGTTATCTGGGCGGCGTATTCGCGATGAACTTTCGCTTCGCCATAATGAAGTGGAAGCAGCCGTGGCGCTGGGCTTCCAGTGGCCGGCCGCACGCCTCATGGTTGCCCGCCCCGTGGCTGGGGAGGCGATCATTCCCACGCTCGATCAGACCCGTACCGCAGGCTTGGTGACATTGCCGGGTGCCTTTGTAGGAATGATCCTGGGCGGTGCCGCCCCCATCGACGCCGGACTCATTCAGCTGTTGGTACTTATTTCACTCTTGCTGGTCAATGCCCTCGCCGCAGCTGTCTCCCTCTGGTTGGGCTCTCGCGACGCGTGGCGCCGCCCCAGCCAGAGGGCCTAACTCGCAGGAGTGAAAGCCCAAGTTCCAGCCTGCAGAAGCTAACCCGCAGCGCGCCCAGTTAGAAGGCGCGGGCAGTTAGAAGTTGGTCAAGCAATGCGGTGGCGCCGGTGCGGCGAAAAGGGTGTCAAAGACGGCCACCGCGGCGGGGTCTGTGGCACGTACCCGGCCAGCAGCCTGCAACGTTCGCGCTGAGACGGTGCCCAGGTACAGGCTGGAAAGTTCGCTGACACCCATGTTCAGTTCCGGCTCCACCGAACCGTCTTCCGCGCAGCGTGTCACGGTGGCTTTACCGTGCACTACCTCGATCCGGAAAATTCCCGACGCATGGCCTAGCGGGTCACCCACGTGGATCGTGATGGTTCCGTCGGCCGTGTACTGCCGGGCAGCAAGCGCTCCTGGGGTATCCAGAATCCGCAGCCACAGGTGATCTTCGGTGGCTGTGCGCTTGTAAAGGCGTTTGGCCGCCATGGCCCATTCCAGCGGATCCACCACCGGTGCCATGTCCCAGAGGATCACATCGATCAAATCCAGGGACCCCAAATAGTTCCATAACGCCAGATACGCAGCATCGCTCACGGCCAGAAAATCAATGATCTCAACAGAGGATCGGTGCTTCTCATCTGTGGGCTTATAGGTGACATAGCCGTCCACCACCCCGGCCGCGTTATAGTGCAGCGCCGCCCGAATATTCTTGATCGGATCTATGGACCCGTATTTTCCTTGCCCTGAAGCCAGCTGGCGATACATGTCTTGGCGCCCAATGGAGCCGTAGCTGAGGACATGAACCTGCGCAAAAATCTCATGATGAATCTCCCGCACCACCAGGACATCGGCAATCTCCACCATTCCCTGGGCTGCAGCCGCCGGGAGAATGAGCTCAAGTCCACCCTTGACCGTGACTTCCACAGTGTTGGAATGAGTTGCCACCCCGAAGCCGAAGCGTCCGTAAATGGTGGCCTCGGAGGCTGTCAGCGCCGCAATGGACAGGCCCGCGGCCTTGGCCTGAGACAGGTCCGAGTCCATCATGGCCCTGAGCAACCCACGACGGCGGTGGCTTGGGCGCACTGTCACAGCAGTGATCTGGTGGACAGGAAGTAAGGTGCCCGCACCTACGTTCAGACTCTTGCGGTGGTAGGCGTAGGTGGCCACCGGATAGTTCTCACCCCAAGCCCTGGCCGGGGCGCCGGTTCCGCTGAGGTACGCACCGGTGACCATCCGGCCATCAGCTTCCTCAGCAGCCCCGTAGAAGGCCAGCAACTCCTCGGTCAAGGTGTCACCGTGGAACCCCAGCGAGACGGCCTGCATCCAAGCAACCACCTCGGCGGGCACCTTTCCATCCACCAACCGCGATGGAAAGGTGCGCAGTTCGTAGGGAAACGACCGTGGGTTTCGGCTGCCCGCCGGATCATGGCTCTGCGTCATTGCGGTTCCTCATCCTTCATGCCCAGTAAGGCGTTGTGACTATCAGCGTCTAACTATCAGCGTCTAACTATTAGTGCCCGGCGTCGTTCCAGCTGGCGCCCACGCCCACCTGGACTTCAAGAGGCACCTTTAGTTCCGCCGCGGCACCCATCTGCTCGATGACCAGAGCCTTGACGGCGTCAAGCTCCCCCGGCCAGATTTCAAGGATCAATTCATCATGGACCTGCAACAGCATCCGCGACTTCAGCTCCTGCTTCCGCAACGCCGCATCGACCCCAAGCATGGCGGCCTTGATAATGTCGGCCGCAGAACCCTGGATGGGTGAGTTCAACGCCACCCGCTCGGCCAGCTCACGCAGCTGACGGTCTGTGCTGGCCAGATCGGGCAGGTAACGGCGGCGGCCCTCAATGGTGGAGGTGTAGCCGTCAACGCGAGCCTGTTCCACCACACCGCGCAGGTAGTCGCGGACGCCACCGAATCGGTCAAAGTAGTCCTTGACCAGAGTGCGAGCTTCATCCACCGAGATTTCCAGCTGCTTGGACAGGCCAAAGCTGGTCAAGCCGTACGCCAAGCCATAGGACATGGCCTTGACCTTGGAACGCATAGCGGAGGTGACCTCTTCCGGAGCCACACCGAACACATGGGAACCCACATAACGGTGCAGGTCCTCACCGAGTGCGTAGGCCTCAATCAGGCCGGCATCCTCGGAAAGATGCGCCATGATGCGCATTTCAATTTGCGAGTAGTCAGCTGCCAGCAGGCATTCGTAGCCTTCGCTGACCACGAAAATGTCCCGCACCCGGCGACCCTCTTCGGTGCGGATCGGAATGTTTTGCAGGTTGGGGTTGATGGAGGACAAGCGGCCCGTGGCGGCTACATTCTGCGCGTAGGTGGTGTGGATACGACCATCCTCGGCCACAGACTTCTTCAGGGTTTCCACCATTTGCTTCAGCTTCGAGGCCTCACGGTGGGCCATCAGCTGGGCCAAGAACTCATGCCCGGTCTTCTCCAACAGCATCTTCAAGGAAGCGGCATCGGTGGTGTAGCCGGTCTTGATCTTCTTGGTCTTGGGCAGACCCAACTCTTCAAAGAGGACCTGCTGCAATTGCTTGGGCGAGCCCAGATTGACCTCATGTCCAATCGCAGCGAAGGCGGCCTCCTGAGCGGCGTTCATGGCCGCAGTGAAGTCGGCGAGCAACGTGGCCAGGCGCTCCTGCGAGATGTCAATGCCCGTCAATTCCATCGTCGCCAGAATTCCCGCCAGAGGCAGTTCCAGCTCGTGCAATAAACGCTCGGCCCCACGCTCAACCAGAATCGGCGCAAAATGCTCACTTAGCAACAGTGCAACGTAGCCGCGTTGGACGGCATCGGTAAACTTAGAATCGCCTTCCAGCCCCAGATCCAGTTGCCCGGACTCAGTGGCAGCTGCCTCAAAAGACACTTTCAGGTGAACCTGGCTCAGCTCAGCCAGCTCGTAGCTGCGGCGGTCCGGCTGAATTAGGTAGCCAGAGAGGGAGGTGTCATCGACCACGCCCGCCACAGCAAGGCCTCGCAGCGACAGGGCCTTGAATGCTTCCTTGTACTCGTGGATTACCTTCGGCGCATCGGAGGCCAGCCAAACAGCCAGCTCAGATTCCAGCGCCGCATCAGCGGCACCCAGATCAACCACGATGGCGGAATCGGCACGTACCAGCGCCACCGCAACAGCTTCATGGGCCAGGCCAGCCTTTTCACTGAGCACCTCCACAGCGACGGCTGCGCCCGCAGCACCTGCAGCAGGCCCCGCAGCAAGCCATGTCGCTAGGGCAGCCGCCTCGGTGACCATCTGGTGGGCAGGCACCTGGTGAGCCTCGCCGGCGTCGACCGCTTCCTCTTCGCCAAACAAATCAAAGAGGCGCTTGCGCAGGGTGTTGAACTGCAGGGCGTCGAAGAGTTCCTCGACGGCTTCACGGTCGGGGGCCTGAAGCACGGTGTCGGTGATGGCGACCGGCAGTTCCATCTCACGGAGCAGATGGTTCAGGCGGCGGTTGCGTTTGACGTCTTCAACGTGGGCGCGCAGCGACTCCCCCACCTTGCCGCCAATGGCGTCCACGTTTTCCAAGATGCCATCGAGACTGCCGTAGAGCTTGAGCCACTTGGCCGCCGTCTTAGGACCCACCCCGGGCACGCCGGGCAAGTTGTCGGCAGTCTCGCCCACGAGTGCGGCCAGATCCGAATAGCGGTTCGGCGGCACCAGATACTTGGCCTCAACAGCGTCGGCATCCATGGGGGGAATGTCGGAGATGCCCTTCTTGGGGTAGAGCACCAGCACCTTGTCGGTGATGAGCTGGAAGGCGTCACGGTCACCGGAGACCACCAGCACGTCCCAGCCGGCTTCCTCGCCCTGTGTGGACAAGGTGGCGATGATGTCATCGGCTTCGAAGCCGTCCACGGAAATGGTGGGGATCCGCATGGCCGCCATGACCTTGATGATCAAATCGATCTGCCCGTAGAACTCCTCGGGCGTCTTGTTCCGACCACCCTTGTACTCGGTGTATTCCAGCGAACGGAAGGTGGGGGTGTCCAAATCGAAGGCAACCACCACATGGGTGGGCTTTTGCTGACGAATCATGGTCAGCAACATGGAGGTGAATCCGTGCACGGCGTTGGTGTGCTGGCCCGTGTCGGTGGCAAAGTTTTCCGGCGGCAAGGCATAAAAAGCACGGAAGGCCATGGAGTGGCCATCAATGACCAGCAGGCGCGGCGTTTCACCGCCAGGCAGGCCGGCGACAGGGGCTGAGGCCGGGCTCGGTGCAACAGTGGACAGGGGGGCCGTCTTGGCAGATTCACTCACAAGTGCAAGCCTAGTCATCATGAGCAATAAATCCACACCGCACCCTATGACCGAAGAACTCCTCGCCGCAGGAATCCCACCAGAATTTCACGCCTCGTTAGGACAACATGGAGTAGGCGCGCTGGTCACAAAAATGGGGATCGTCTTCACCCACATGAGCGCCGATTCCATGGTCGCCACCATGCCAGTGGAAGGAAACACTCAAGTGACGGGCCTGCTCCACGGCGGCGCGCACGTGGTTTTAGCCGAAACGCTGGGCTCCTTTGCCGCATTTTTCCATGCCGGACCAAACTCCCGCGTGGTGGGCATTGAGATCAACGCCACACACCACCGTGGCGCCTCCAGCGGCCTGGTCACCGGCACGGCCACCCCTGTCCACCTTGGCCGCACCCTGACAACCCACGAGGTGGTCATGACCAACGAGGCCGGGCAGCGCCTCTCCACCTGCCGCATCACGAACATGATTCTCGCCTCCTAGCCCGTCCTTGAACGTTCGACGCCGGGCACTGACCTTCCGCTGTAGCGAAAGGTCAGTGCCCGGCGTCGTGCGTTGCTGCGTCGAACGTTGACGAACGCAAAAAAGACTAGAAAATGTTGCCGATGACGGTTTCTGCTGCCTTGCTCAGAGCTGGCACGATCAAGATGATGCCGGCCAGCACTGCCAGCACGCAGAAGCCAAAGCAAATGTAGGAACCCCACTTGGCGGCCTGGTTGCGGCGGCTGTCGTCGTCGCCACTAACAGCAGTGAAACGGACACCCAACGCGTACATGGTGACCACAAAACCGGCACCAACAAGGGTTGTCAGGCCTACTGTGACAAATCCAAACCAGTCAATCACTTCTTGTCCTCCGTAGCGTTATCCTGCACTCCTTTATCAAGGGGTGCATCAGCCAGCTGGATCTTTTCCTGCGGTGCCTTTTCCTGCGGAGCCTTCGCCTTTGCAGGCTTGGGCTGTCCCGGCGACTTGGGCTGTGCAGCCGTCTTGGACGCAGCAGCCGGCTTGGGCGCCTTCGCATCCAGCGCAGCCTGGGTCATGGCCTTGAGTACGGCCGTGTCGGCGCGGTCCAGGGCAGACTGGGCAACGGTGCGGGCAGCATCAGTTTCCGCGGCACGCCTGGCAGCCTTGTCGGCGACCTTCTGGGCCGCACGAGCTTTAGCGGCCAAGCGGTCACGTTCCTTCTTGCTGGGAATGTGCATGGCCTCGCCCACGGCATCAACATCGCTGATGGCGTTACTATGGTCCACCACCTCACGCTGGGAGATGACGAACATGGCGAGGATGGCCCCAAGTCCCAGAACAGCAACGATGATCAGCCCGACGGTTCCGGTGCGGATCAGCAAGGCCGCCAAGCCACCGATGAGGCCAGCGGCTGGCAGCGTCAAGAGCCAGGCAATACCGATCTTGCCGATCGCGCCCCACCGCACGGTGGAGCCCTTACGGCCCAGACCCGAACCAATCACGGAACCGGAAGCAACGTGCGTGGTGGACAGTGCGAAGCCAAGGTGGCTGGAGGCCAGGATGGCAGCGGCGGTGCTGGTTTCAGCGGCGAAGCCCTGTGCGGGCTTGACATCTGTCAGTCCGGAACCGAGGGTCCGGATGATCCGCCACCCACCGGCGTAGGTGCCTGCTGCAATGGCGATCGCACAGGTGGTAATAACCCAAATGTGCGGGCCGGTGCCAGCCTGTTGCATACCGGAAGCCACCAAGACCAAGGTGATGACACCCATGGTCTTCTGGGCGTCGTTGGTGCCGTGTGCCAACGCCACGAGAGATGAACTGAAGATTTGTCCGCGACGGAAGCCACCACGCTTCTGCGTGAGCTTGTCACCGGAGTCCGGGTCGTGGCGACGTGTGATGCCGTAGGCCAGTTTGGTACACAGGAACGCCACCAGCCCGGCAATGGTCGGGGCGAGAATGGCCGGCAGCAGCACCTTGGAAACCACCACCATGAAATTCACTGCTCCCAGTGACCAAGTGCCCACAATGGCTGCACCGATCAGGCCACCGAAGAGGGCATGGGAAGAACTTGATGGCAGGCCCAACAGCCAGGTCAGCAAGTTCCACAACACCGCGCCCATCAATCCGGCAAAAATCATTTCCGGGGTGATGGCGACGCCGTTGGGCCCGCCTTCATTGATGATGCCACCGGAAATGGTCTTGGCCACCTCTGTTGAGAGGAAGGCACCTACCAAGTTCAAGATGGCAGCGAGTGCCACCGCGGTCTTGGGCTTGATGGCGCCTGTGGCAATGGGAGTTGCCATGGCATTGGCTGTGTCGTGAAAGCCATTCGTAAAGTCAAAGAAGAGGGCCAGTGCTATGACTAGCACGACCATGAAGGTGAGATCCACCCGCGATCCAATCTTGAGAGGGCGTAAGCGTGAATTCGAAATTGTGAAGTCGGAAACTCATGCCAACGCCCATGACTTGCGGCAATGATGGCGAACCCAACCGCTACGATCCTACGACGATTTTGGCTCTTAAGTGTCCAGCACCCCCTCATCAGGTTAACGGAAAGTGAACAAGGAGTTAACCCCGGTACCGGATCGGCGAGTTCACCGCACCCGCACAACCGCCATGGCGCGTCAGCACGGCACAGCCGCCAAATCCTTCGACGAATAGTGTTTAGTTGATCACGTTAGGCCCGAACCTGCGATCAACGCTCGATCAAAGATGAATTGAAACGAATTCGAATCCGGATCAACGCCGCATTAACGCCGAAGAGGTGAGTTTCAGCACGCCTCCTGCGCTGAAACTCACCTCTTGACTCATGCTGACTTAACTCAAGCTGACTTAACTTTGGCTGGTTCCGAGCCTAGGCACATCCCCGCCCAGGCCCAGCCCCGCCCGGGATTGAGCACGGACCCTCCCCTGACGTAGGCCTTGGCGAGGACTTAGGCCCTGCTGAGATTTTCGCGAACTCGCGGAGCGACCTCGGTGGCGTACAGCTCAATGCTCTTCATCATGGCCTCGTGCGGGAGCGTGCCATGGCTGTACTTCAGGTCAAAGCGGGACAGCCCAAGAGAGGTGGCCACCGTAGTGATCTTTTTGGCGACGGTCTCGGGCGAGCCCACCATGAGTGCACCGCTGGGGCCGGCCGTGGCGTCAAACTCGGCCCGGCTCAGGGGCGGCCAGCCGCGGTCGCGGCCAATACGGCCATGAGCTGCTGCGTAGTGTGGCCACAGCTCATCCATGGCCTGCTGGTCAGTTTCAGCGATATGGCCCGGCGAGTGGACCCCGATGGGCTGTTCGGGCTGGCCAAATTCCTTCAGGGCCCGGTGGTAAAGCTCGGCAAAGGGGGTGAACTGTGCCGGCTCCCCACCAATGATGGCCAGCATCAGCGGCATGCCATAGTGGGCGGCCCGCACCACCGACTGCGGGCTACCGCCAACGGCGACCCAGGTCTTGAGCGCTCCCGATTCGGTGTGCGGATACACCATTTGGCTGTGCATGGCCGGACGCGTGTTCCCGCTCCAGCTCACGGGCCCTTCCTTGCGCAGCTCGTTGAAGAGTTCCAGTTTCTCCTCAAAGAGTTCCTCGTAGTTGGCCAGGTCAAAGCCAAACAGAGGGAAGGATTCGGTGAAGGACCCCCTGCCCAAGGTGACTTCGGCGCGGCCTGAAGAAACGGCGTCGAGCGTTGAAAAACGCTGGAAGACGCGGATCGGATCATCGGAGCTGAGCACCGTGACGGCCGAACCCAACCGGATTTGCTGGGTCTGACCTGCGATGGCAGAAAGCACCATGTCCGGGGATGAAATGGCGTAGTCATCGCGGTGATGTTCGCCCACACCAAAGTAGTCAAGGCCCAACTTGTCGGCCAGCACGGCTTGTTCGACGACGTCACGAATCACCTGCGCGGCATGCTTGGGCGTGCCGGTGGCATCGAGGGTGATGTCACCAAAAGTGTCCAAGCCCAGTTCAATCTGCCGGGGTTGAGAAGTGCTGGGGGCCATGAGAACCATCCAATCCAAATAAATATACGTTTGTATCTACTTGAAGAACCGGACGGACTTAGAAACTATTCCCGCACGGCGGCTACTTAGCTAACGAGCGCCGCTTTGCTGCGGTAGACGGCCAGGAAGGAGCTGATGCGTCGGATGGCCTCTTCGATATCAGTGATCGAGGGCAGGAGCACGAACCGGAAGTGGTCCGGGGTGGGCCAGTGGAATGCGGTGCCGTGGCTGACCAGGATTTTTTGGTCCTGCAGCAGGTCAATCACAAACTTCTCATCCGATTCGATGGGGTACATGTGGGAATCGAGCTTGACGAATAGGTACATGGCCCCGGCCGCCGGCACACAGGAGACGCCGGGCAGCGCATTGAGTAATTCCGAAGCGCGGTCGCGCTGCTCACGCAGGCGACCGCCGGGCTTGGTCAGATCGTTGATGCTTTGGTAACCGCCCAAGGATGTCTGGATGGCGTGCTGAGCCGGCACGTTGGAGCACAGGCGCAGGGAAGCGATGAGCTCCAAGGACTCCTTGAAGCCGGCCATCGCGGCACGCGGACCCGAAAGCGCCACCCAACCGGCACGGTAACCGGGCATCCGGTATGCCTTGGACAGGCCGCTGAAGGTCAGCATGCAAATGTCATCGGCGAGCGAGGCCATGTGGATGTGGCTGCGGCCGTCATAGAGGATTTTCTCGTAAATTTCATCGGAGAAGATCACCAGATCGTGCTTGCGGGCCAGCTCCACGAACTTTTCCAGAATGTGCCGCGGATAGACAGCCCCGGTGGGGTTGTTCGGGTTGATGATGACGATGGCTCGGGTCGCCGGCGTGATCTTCGCTTCGACGTCGGCCATGTCCGGCCACCATTCATTGTCCTCATCACACAAGTAGTGCACGGGCACACCGCCGGTCAAGGTGACAGTAGCGGTCCACAGAGGATAGTCGGGGGCCGGGATGAGCACCTCGTCGCCGTTTTCCAAGAATGCCTGCAGGGTCATCGAGATGAGTTCGCTAACCCCGTTGCCGACAAAGATGTCATCGACGCCGATACTCATCAACCCCTGGGTTTGGTAGTACTGGGAGATGGCCGTGCGGGCGGAGAAGATACCCTTGGAGTCGCTGTAGCCTTGGGCTCCGCGCAGGTGATGGATCATATCCACCACAATGGATTCCGGCGCCTCCAGCCCGAATGGGGCGGTGTCACCTAGATTCATGCGCAGGATCCGGTGCCCCTCCGCCTCCATTTTTTGGGCCGCATGCAAGATGGGACCGCGGAGTTCGTACCGGACGTTGGCTAACTTGGAAGAGTGTTGCATGGGGCGCATGCTTTCCATTTTCACACATGCACCCCCGCAAGCCGCGTATCCTCCCCTAGCGTGGCCGGTCCCTCGCGGCGGCGCCAGTTACTTTCTGGGCTACTTTTTGGCGAGCAGCCGCTCCACCCGGGGCTTGACCTCGGTGGCCAGCAGCGTGATGGATTCCAGGAAGTATTCGTGCGGCAGGCCCCCAAAGTCCGATTGCAAAAAGTGCCGCATGTGACCCATGTAGCCGTGCAAGTGAACAATGCGTTGCGCCACCTCGTCAGGGTCACCCACGTAGTAGGCACCCGGCGCCTGTGCTTGGGCAAGGTAGGCGTTCTTATCCGGTGCCGGCCACCCTCGCAGGCGCCCCATCTCCACGTTGAGGTTGTGCCAGCTGGGATATAGGCGGTCCAGGGCCTCCCGCTTGGTGGGTGCCACCAACCCTAAGGCGGCCACCGAGACCTTAATATCGGAGCCCGTGTGCCCGGCCTGCGCCGCCGATTGACGGTAGAGATCGGCCAGCGGAGCAAATCTGTGCGGCGCACCGCCAATGATCCCGTAAGAGATGGGCAGTCCCAGTTGTCCTGCCCTGGCGGACGACGCCGGGCTGCCGCCAGTTGCGATCCACAGCGGCAGCTTCCCTTGGACGGGCCGTGGGACGACAGCCAAGTTCTCGATGGCCGGCCGGACGCTGCCGTGCCACGTTACGTTTTCAGACTCGGCGCTGTTGATGGCCATGAGGAGCTCCAGCTTTTCGGAGTACAACTGGTCATAGTCACGCAGATCGAAGCCAAAGAGTGGAAATGTCTCCACGGAGGAGCCGCGGCCGGCGGTAATTTCAATGCGGCCACCACCGGAGATGGCATCAGCCGTGGCCATCTGCTGGAAGACCCGCACAGGATCATCGGTGCTGATGATGCTCGCGGCGCTGCCGAGTTTGATGTTCTTGGTGGCACCGGCCGCGGCAGCCAGCATGGCACCGGGCGAAGACGCGGGCATGGAGACGGTGTGGTGCTCCCCCACGCCGAAGTAGTCCAGGCCTTGCGTATCGGCATGAACAATTGCCTCAAAGAGGTTTTTTATGCCCTCGGCGGTGGAGCCGGTGCTGCCGTCCGCATTCAGGGGTGTGTCGCCAAAGCTGTACGCGCCGATTTCCATGGTGCCTTCCACAAATCATCCTTTGCAGGCACGAAAGTGCCGAACCACGAAACTGCGTGGTTCTACAGATCATATTGATAGCAGATTAATTCGGCAAGTTTTGAGCCAGCAGGGTCACAGCAGGACCATAATCCCAGCAGTGCGCATCCGGGGTGTCACAGCTTTGGCAGCGACTGCTCTTTAACTTGCTTGCGGAGAATCTTTCCCAGCATGGATCGTGGCATCTCATCGATTTCAATGATACGGACGGGCACCTTGTACCTGGCCAGCAACTCCTTGCAATGGTTCCTGAGGGCTGTCTCATCCAATGCAACACCGGGTTCCAGCTGGACGGCGGCCACCACCATTTCCCCGCCGCGATCAGCAACTTTTCCAAAAACGGCGGCGTCCGTGACATCGGCGTGCTGACGCAGCACCGCTTCTACTTCCGACGGCGAGACATTGAATCCACCCGTGATGACCAGTTCTTTGGCCCGATCCACAATGGTGGTGAAACCCTCTGGGTCAACCGTGACGACGTCGCCGGTACGCAACCAGCCGTCAGCGGTCAGGGTCTTGGAGGTTTCCTCCGGATTGTTCCAATAGCCTTGGAACACCTGCGGACCCTGCAGCAACAGTTCTCCCGGTTCGCCCTGCGACACCTCGCGAGACGGGTTGTCAACGTCGACAACTTTCATCAAGGTAGAAGGGAAGGGCACCCCGATGGTGCCCGTCTGCCGGCTCGGATGAAAGGGATTTCCCAAGGCCACGGGAGAGGATTCGGTCATGCCGTAGCCCTCCACCAAGAGGCCGCCGGAGACCGACTCCCACAGCTCGACCACATGGTCGGGCAGGTTCATGGCACCGGAAATGCAGAACTTACACGAGCGCAGTGACACCCCTTTTTCCTTCGCAGCAATGGCTGTGCGTTCGTAGATGGGCGGCACGGCGCAGTAGACCGTTGCCGGAGACTTTTTCATTGCAGAGAGCACCAGATCGGCGTCGAACTTGGGGAACAGAACCAGCAGACCTTGCTTCCGGATACCGAACGTCAGGTACAAGGTCATGCCGAAGGCGTGGAACATGGGTAGCACCGCGTACAGGATTTCCTTCTGTTGCTGCGCCCCATGCATCCACGCTTCACCTTGGAGGGCGTTCGCATAAAGGTTTCGATGCGTCAACATGGCGCCCTTGGGGTGGCCGGTAGTGCCGGAGGTGTAACCGATCACAGCCAGATCGGTGACCGCCGGACGGGGGTGCGCCTCCTCCAACGCCCCTCCCGAGAGAAGTTTCTGCCACGGCAGTGTGCCCGGTGCCGGTGCGCTCAAAGACGCCCGCGTTTCACGTAGTTTCTTCACCGGCAGTTTCAAAGCCAAACGCTTGACGAGCGGGAATTCTGAGAGCAGGTCCACGGAAATGATCCGGTCAATGGCAATATCGGCCGGGAACTCCTGCACGGCGGGAACCACCTTGTTCCACGCGATCACTACCCGGGCCTGATGGTCCTCGAATTGGTGGCGCAGTTCCCGAGAGGTGTACAGCGGGTTGTGTTCGACCACCACTGCGCCCAGGCGCAGCACGGCATAGAAGGCCACCACATGCTGCGGGCAGTTCGGCAGAATCAGGGCAACACGGTCGCCGGCACGAACGCCGAGCTTGCGCAAACCCTCCGCTGCCCGAGCCACCTGCTCCCCCAGTTCCCGGTAGCTGGTGCGGCGAGCAAAGAACTCCATAGCCGGGAGTTCTCCTGCCTCCTGAACGGAACGCTCAAACATTTCCACCAGCGATTCAGTGGGCATCACAATCTGCGCAGGAACGCCCGGCTGGTAGTTCCGCACCCAAGGCTGCTCGGTGGGAGAAAAAGTAGATTTCGGGGTGGGCACAGCGGCGGATTCTGGCGTGGCTTCGGAGGATGCGGCAGGGCTGGGGGTGTCGTTATGTGGCATGGTTCCATCTTGCCGTCTGTTTTGTCAATTTTGAAACTTTTACCCCAAGTTGCTGGACTCAGGGCACAAGGATCGCTACCGTGGGGATTCCGGAGCACCTAGGAAACTAGAAAACTAGATGCACCGGATGCCATGCGAACAGCACGACTTTCACTACTAGTTCACTATTAGGAGACTGTTATGGGTTTCATCGGATGGATTATTTTGGGCCTCGTGGTTGGAGCCATTGTCAAGGCCATCATGCCCGGCAGGGTAGGTGGCGGCTGGGTCACTAGCCTGATTCTCGGTGTGGTGGGGGCCATCGTGGGCGGTTGGATCGGTGACGCCCTCTTCAACAAGGGAGAGATGGGCTTCTTCAGCATCGGATCGTGGCTGCTCGCAATCGTCGGCGGCCTGGTGGTTGCCGGGGTTTACGGTGCCATTACCGGACGCAACAAGACCGCCGCCTAGGAGCGGCGAATCGTGAGAGTAAGTCAACGAGGCCCGGCCACTGCGCCGGGCCTCGTCACGTCCGGAGCAGTCACGCCCGGAGCAGCCGTGGACAAGGCCGACGCCCCAGCCCCTGATGATGAGCGCAAGCCGGATTCCCCGATACAACTGCCAGCAAAGTCATGGAAGTATGCAGGTCGACGCGCCATTGCGAAGTTCAGTGCTGATGGCTGCACAGATTTAGCCGCGTCCCTGACCTACTATGGCGTGCTCTCCTTATTCCCTGCCCTTCTCGCCCTGATCTCCATCATGGGACTGGTGGGTCAGGCAGAGCAGACCTCGACCCTGCTGCTAGATCTGGTCAGCCGGGCGGCCGGCCCGGAGACTGTTGAGGCCATCCGCCAACCCGTTGAGCAACTGACAAGTTCGCGGGCAGCAGGCTTGACGTTGGTCATCGGTATTGTGACAGCTCTGTGGTCGGCGTCGGGATATGTTGGCGCCTTCAGCCGGGCCATGAACAGGATCTACGGCATTGACGAAGGCCGGCCTGCCTGGAAACTACGCCCGGCCTTACTGTTGGTGACACTTGCTGTGGTGCTGCTGGTAGCCACCATGGCACTGCTGCTGATCCTCTCCGGTCCCGTGGCCCGGGCGGTGGGTGAGGTGCTCGGCGTCGGATCTGCCACACTCACTGTGTGGTCCATCGCCAAATGGCCCGTGGTGGGCATCTTGGCAGTGATTCTGATCGCCATCCTTTACTACTTCACACCCAATGTCCGCCAGCCAAAATTCCGCTGGATCAGCATTGGCGCCGCGGTGGCACTCGTGGCGCTCGTTGTGGCGTCGGCAGGATTTGGTCTGTACGTGGCAAATTTCTCCAACTACAACAAAACCTACGGAACCATTGCCGGCATGATCGTACTGCTGCTGTGGATGTGGATAATGAACCTGATGCTGCTCTTCGGCGCCGAGGTCGACGCCGAACTCGAGCGGGTGCGTCAACTCCAGGCGGGCATTAAAGCCGAAGCGCAACTGCAACTACCTCCGCGCGACATTGCCGCCAGCGCTAAAAAGGAAATCAAGGAGCAGCAGCTACTGACCGAAGGCCGGGCGCTTCGAGCGGAACTAGACGCCGAGGCCGAGCCACCGGTCAGAGAATCCGCTGAGGCCCGCGCGCTGATGGGCATCATTCTCCTCGGGGCAGGCGCTGCCGCACTGAGCTCCTTCCTCAAGCGCCGCCGTCGTATCTGAGAAAGAGCCACCCAAAAAAGAAGGCTCCCCAAAGCTGTCCGCTAGCAGCTTTGGGGAGCCTTCTTTGCCTGTTGGATTTCTCACAATTTAAGGATTTGGACGTCCCCTAGCACAGACCCCCGATGCCCGGTCACCGGGAAATAATTGATAGGCTGGGAAGTCGGCCCTCCTCCCTTAAGGGAAGCTGCCGCAACAACTCCCATTCCCTCTAAGGAGAACTAAGCCTCAATGACATCCGTGGCCACTGAATCACTGCGTGAACAGCTCTGGAATCGCCGATACGACGAGAACATTGCCCCCATCACCGAACTCTGCGACACCCTGGCCGAAGCCCGGCCGGAGCAGCAGGTGGCTTACGTGGACCCCGTACACGATGTTGACGAGTGCAAGATCATCAGCTTGTTTTCCAATGTTGGCGAAATAGATCCTTCCGGCTTCGTCACCGCAGGAGATGAGCAGGCAGCTACCCGCCTGCTGGGTATTCACTGGCAGATTGGCCTGCGCCCAAGCTACGTCATGCCGTGGAACGTCCACCCCTGGTTCACCCCGGGCCAGCCCAACGGCCGTTTGACTGCTCCCCAAATTGAGCAGGGTCTGCGTCCTCTGGTGAAGTTCCTGACGCTGGTTCCCCGCGCGTCTGCGTTGGTTGCTCACGGCACCGAAGCGCACCGCTTGGCCGATCAGCTGCTGAAGGCTCAGGGCCCCATGCTGTACAAGCGTGGCTTCGGTATCTACAAGGTTCGCTCACTGTCCGGCCGCAGCTTTGCCGGGTCAGCCGAGCGCCAGGAGCAGTGGCTGTTGGAGTCCGCCAAGGCCTACGCCGAGTCAATGACCCGCAACGGCATCCCGGTCAAGGGCCGCTAAGCCTCACCAACACCTAGCTAACAGTTGGCAGCCGCGGGGCGGGTGCTTGGATTCTTTAGGACTAAACTCCTTTACGTGAAACACACAGAATCCAAGCCCCGCCCCGCACTCGTTGTACAGACCCTTGTTATTGACATCGTGCTGGTGCTGGCCTTTGCCCTATCCGGCCGCCGCAACCACGATGAAACCCTGGGCGTCATCGGCGTCCTTGAGACGGCCTGGCCGTTCCTGACCGCGTTGGCCGCAGGCTGGCTCATCTGCCGACTCTGGCGACAGCCGTTGAGAATCTTCCCGCACGGCATCTGCCTGTGGCTCATCACCGTGGCCGGCGGAATGGCGCTGCGCATACTCTCCGGAGCCACGGCCGCACTCCCCTTCGTGGTGGTAGCCACGTTGGTGCTGGCACTGTTCCTACTGGGTCAGCGCATCATCACAACACTGCTGCTGCGACGCACTGCGAAAGCGTAGTTTCGGGGCCGCTTTGGGTTAGGATCTAAGCGGGTGAATCGTTGTTTTACAGCAGCGTTTTCCCCTGCTTCCCCCTGCCCCGCCACACGATAAGGAACCACTACTGTGATCACCGCATTCGTCCTGATCAAGACCGACGCTTCACGGATCCCCGAGGCGGCCCAAGAAATTTCGGAGCTGGCGGGGATCAGCGAGGTTTACTCCGTCACAGGCGAGTGGGATTTGATCGCCATCGCTCGCGTGCCCAAGCATGAGGACCTGGCCGAGGTCATTGCGGACAAGCTCTCGAAGGTCACCTCCGTGGTCTCAACCACTACACAGATCTCCTTCCGCGCCTACTCACAACATGATCTGGACGCGGCGTTCGCCCTAGGCTTCGACCACTAACACGGGCTGATGCGCCTTGAAATAGCAGTTCAGGATGTTCCCGGCGCTCACCTTGCAGCCGCCCATGGCGCAGACCGCATTGAGCTGTGCTGTGCACTCCAGCTAGGTGGCCTCACACCGTCGCAGGGCTTGCTGCGCAGCGTTCGCTCCGCCGAGCCCGCCCTGCCCATCCATGCGTTGATCCGAGCCCGACCCGGCGATTACGTCTATGACGCTCCAGCCCTTGCGCTCATGCTGGCTGAGATCAAAGAAATACGCGACGCCGGCGCCACCGGTGTGGTCATCGGCGCCCTAACGCCTGCTGACACCATTGACTACGCCGCAGTACAGGCCATGGTTGCGGCCGCTGATGGCCTGCACATCACCTTTCACCGGGCCGTGGATCACTTGTCCATGAACGACGCCGTTGCCGCCGTTCCGCGCTTGGCAAGCCTTGGTGTGCAGCGCATCTTGAGCTCAGGCGGGGCGCTCAAAGCCGGCGCCGGGTTGGCTCAGTTGCGGGCCATGCACGAGGCAGCCTCCGGGACCCTGACCATCATGGCTGGCGGCGGTGTGGACGTGGCGGACTTCGCAGCCTTTCATGACGCCGGTCTGCGCGACGTGCACCTCTCCGCCAAGCGAACCATCCATAAATCTACGCCCGGCCCGCTTACCGGGGCCGCACAGGCTGAAGACAATAGCTATTTTGTCACCGATGCACACATGGTGGAACAAGCTGGGATTGCGGCAAGGGCCCTGGCACTGGCCTGAGCCAGCCCCGGAGGCACTCGCACAGAACCTTGTTTAGCTACCAGGCCAACGGCCCATGCCAGTTCAGCTAGTGGTGCAGACTCTATTTATTGCTTCTGTTTGGCTTCGCTGCTCAGTGCCACCCAGCTGGTGAGGACCTTAGCTGCTGCACCGCTATCAATGGAGGCCTCGGCCCTGACGACTGCGGCCGCCATCCGCTCTAGGAGAGTTCCTTCGTGAGAGCTGTCGTAAGCCACCAGGCCTGCTGCTGCATTCAGGACAACTGCGTCGCGCACTGGTGAACGTTCGCCATCAAGGATGCGGCGCACTACACCGGCATTGAATTCGGCGTTCTGTCCGCGCAGGTCCTCAATGGTGGCCCGAGGGATACCAAGATCCAAAGGATCAAAATGACTTTCGGTGATGGAATTGCCCCGGACCTCCCAGATGGAGGAGGTGCCCGTCGTCGTCAATTCATCAAGTCCGTCGCTGCCCCGGAACACCAAGGCACGGATATTCCTGGCGGCCAGCACACCCGCCATCAGCGGAGCCATGCGAACATCGGCCACACCAATGGCCGACGCCACCACGCGGGCAGGATTGGTCAGCGGGCCTAGGAAGTTAAAGGCTGTGGGGACAGCAAGTTCTCTCCGCGCAACTGCGGCGTAGCGCATGGAGGGGTGGAAGAAGTTTGCGAAACAGAAGGTAATCCCCACCTCCGTTGCAGCACGTTCGACCATTTCCAACGGCAGATCCAGGCGCACGCCCAGGCTCTCAAGAACATCGGCCGAACCTGCAGCCGAGGAAGAGGCCCGGTTACCGTGCTTAACCACGGTGGCACCCGCTCCAGCACACACCAAAGCGGCCATGGTGGAAATATTTACTGTGTTAAGACGATCTCCGCCCGTGCCAACAATGTCCAGAGCCTCACTGGAGACACGTAACGGCCTGGCGTTGGAGAGCATTGCCTCCACAAGACCTGTCACCTCCGCCACGGTTTCACCCTTGGCCCGAAGCGCTACGAGAAATCCGGATATCTGCGCATCACTGGCATTGCCAGCCATGATCGTGTTCATTGCCCACGCGGTCGCGTCCTGTTCCAGATCGTTTCCTGCAATCAATGCAGCAATGAGATTTGGCCACGTGTGCGTGCTTGACGAAGTGTCTTGGAGAGGATTCACCTTTCAAATATTAGACGAATTCGCAGCACTCCCGGTCTTTGTGACCATTGACACGTGAAGCGTGTTGTGCATAGGCAACTGGGTTTAAGCTGTGAATACGCCGGAATTTCGCAGGTTTGTAGAAAAAGATCGTTCATTCGGAGTTTTGCATTGGGAACTCTGGGGTTTTATAGACATAATGTCTATGTGACAACTGCGACCCATACCCCCAGTACCCCGGCGCATCCGACGCTGAACCGCCCGAACCTGGTTTCTGTAGGAACCGTAGTTTGGCTGTCCAGTGAGCTGATGTTCTTTGCCGGCCTTTTTGCCATGTACTTCACACTGCGTTCCACCACTGGTGGGATGTGGGCTGAAGAAACGGCCAAGCTGAACTTCCCGTTCGCCTTGGTTAACACCCTCATCCTGGTTTCGAGCTCTTTTGCTTGCCAGATGGGTGTGTTCACCGCGGAGAACCTTCGGCCTCGCCGCACGGGAAGCCTCTTCCAGTTCTCCAAGTGGGGAATGACGGAGTGGTTCCTGTTGACCTTCGTTCTTGGTGCAGTATTCGTTGCCGGTCAGACGACCGAATACGCAATGCTGACTTCCGAGCACGTGACCCTGAACTCCAACGCCTATGGCTCTGCCTTCTACATAACTACCGGGTTCCACGGCCTGCACGTTATTGGTGGCCTCATAGCATTCCTCCTCATCATTGGCCGCGCCTATGCAGCCAAGAACTTTGGACACTTTGAAGCTACGAGTGCGATCGTGACTTCTTACTACTGGCACTTCGTGGATGTCGTGTGGATCGGCCTGTTCTTGGTCATCTACGTCCTGAAGTAAGCTGCCCGCAGCTTACTTCTGCACAAGATACGAATTAGCATTTGCGGCTCTCACTCGGGGCTGCTGGATATAGATCAAAGGAACCACCAAGTGAAGGCACTCTCGCAGAAGCGACGTCATCCGCTGGCCGCACTAGCGTTGCTAGTGTTGGGGCTCATGCTGACAGGTGGGCTATACGCCGTTGTCACAACCGTGAATGAGGCCAAGGCCGATACCACCACCTACACTGCCCAGGAAGTGCAGGAGGGCGAGAAGCTCTTTGTCGCCAACTGCGCTACCTGCCACGGCCTCGGCGCCAGTGGTACCAACGCTGGCCCATCGTTGGCCGGCGTTGGCGCCGCTGCTGTTGACTTCCAGGTCGGCACAGGCCGCATGCCCATGCAGATGCAGGGACCCCAGGCAAAGCAGAAGCCCCAGCAGTTCACCACCGCCCAGACCCGCGAAATGGCCGCTTATGTAGCCACTTTGGGTGACGGCCCGGCCATTCCCGACGAGCAGTACCTCGACGGCGGTGGCGACGCAGCCGTCGGTGGCGAGCTGTTCCGCGTTAACTGCGCCATGTGCCACAGCGCCGCTGCAGCCGGTGGCGCACTGACCCGCGGCAAGTTCGCACCCCCGCTGGCTGGCGTTGGAAACAGCCACATCTACAGCGCCATGGTTACCGGACCGCAGAACATGCCGGTCTTCAACGATGCCAACATCAGCCCTGATGGCAAGCGCGACATCATCACGTTCTTGAACACCATCGAAAACCAGGGCTCACCCGGTGGCGCCAAGCTTGGCTCACTGGGTCCGGTATCTGAGGGCTTGTTCCTCTGGACTGCCGTTCTCGGTGTCATCATCGGCTTCACCATCTGGCTGACCTCACGGACCTCCTAGGTCCATAAGAAGTCCCAAGATTTTGGCTGCAGCTGCAGCCGCAGAAACATACATTACGACCCCGGGAATGCACCGGGATAAGAGAAGGATGAGGGGATTATGGGCAACCATAGTGACGGCACGCCGACAGGCTCGGACGCCGTAGCTAAGGCTGGTCACAAAGAGGTGGATCAGTTCCAAGACCCGGGACTGCCTCCACACCGTTTGCGACTAGCTGACACGGACCCCAAGGCTGCAAAGCGGGCCGAACGCCAGGTGGCATGGCTATTTATCATTTCCATCGTCGGAACCTTGCTGTTCTTCGTGGGCTACTTCGGCATTCGACTAGATGACACCTTCGGCCAACTGCGACTGCAGAACACCCTTCTGGGTCTGGGCATCGCCTTTGCCATGTTGGGCATTGGAACAGGCATCGTGCACTGGGCTCGCGCCCTCATGCCGGACCACGAAGTCATTGAAGAACGCCACGAGCTGCGTCCCGAAGAGGACCGTCTGGCCGCTGTCGAGATCCTCGAGAACATTGTCGAAGAAACCGGTATCAAGCGTCGACCGTTGATCCGCAACACCCTCCTTGGTGCTGTAGCTCTGGCTCCGCTGCCGGCTATCGCGATCTTCCGTGACCTGGGCCCGCTGCCGGGTGATTCTCTCCGCCACACACTGTGGAAGGAAGGCGAGCGTCTGGCTCGCGATCCCGACGGAACCCCGATCAAGGCCTCCGATGTCACCATCGGCTCTGCCTTCCACGTGATTCCGGAATCGCTGAACAGCCTCGAGCAAGGCAAGTTGAACGAAAAGGCCAAGGCCGTCGTCTTGCTGATGCGCCTGAACCCGGAAGACCTCAACCCTTCCGAAGGTCGCGAAGACTGGGGCTACAACGGGATCGTTGCTTACTCCAAGATCTGCACCCACGTCGGTTGCCCTGTTGCCCTGTACGAGCAGCAGACACACCACCTGCTGTGCCCCTGCCACCAGTCGACCTTCGACCTAACGCAGGAGTGCAAGGTCATCTTTGGCCCGGCCGTCCGTCCTCTGCCGCAGTTGCCCATCTCAGTTGATGCTGATGGCTACTTGGTCGCCCAGAGCGACTTCCACGAACCTGTTGGACCGAGCTTCTGGGAGCGTGGCTAAACATGTCTGCAGTTACTGAAACAACCTTCGAACCCAAAACGTCCACAGGACGCATTACCAACTTTGTTGATGAGCGTGTTGGCGGTTCGGGTATTGTCCGTGAGTTCGCCCGGAAGGTCTTCCCTGACCACTGGTCATTCATGTTCGGCGAGGTGGCACTGTACTCCTTCGTCATTTTGCTCCTCTCGGGTACCTTCCTGACGTTCTTCTTTGATCCGTCCATGGCAGAGACCCACTACAACGGTCCCTACGTCCCGCTCAAGGGTGTGGAGATGTCGGTGGCTTACAACTCCACTCTGCAGCTCTCCTTCGAGGTTCGTGGCGGCTTGTTCATGCGCCAGGTTCACCACTGGTCTGCGCTGCTCTTCGCAGCCGCCGTGGCCGTGCACATGCTCCGCGTATTCTTCACTGGCGCATTCCGCAAGCCCCGCGAACTGAACTGGGTTGTGGGTGGCGTGCTGCTCATCCTCTCCTTGGCTGCAGGCTTCACCGGCTACTCGCTCCCCGATGATCTGCTCTCCGGTAACGGTCTGCGCATCATTGACGGTGTGGTCAAGTCCATCCCCGTGGTCGGTACTTACATCTCCTTCTTCCTCTTCGGTGGAGAGTTCCCGGGCACCATGATTGTTGGCCGCCTCTACATGATGCACATCATGTTAGTTCCGGCACTGATCCTCCTCATGGTTGCCATCCACTTGTTCATGGTTGTCATCCACAAGCACACGCAGTACCCCGGCCCGGGACGCAACGACCGCAACGTCGTCGGCTTCCCCCTCGGCCCGGTATACGCTGCCAAGGCTGGTGGCTTCTTCTTCATCATGTTCGGCATCATTGCCTTCATCTCCGCTACCTTCCAGATCAACCCGGTCTGGAACTACGGCCCGTATGACCCCTCCCCCGTATCGGCAGGCACCCAGCCTGACTGGTACATCGGATGGGTCGATGGCGCCCTGCGTTTGATGCCAGGCTGGCTGTTCAACATCCCGATGGAATGGCACATCCCGCTGCCGTGGGGTACCAACACGCTGTCCTTCAACGTGCTTGGCCCGGCATTGCTGCCAGCTGGTCTGCTGTTCACCGTCCTGTTCCTGTACCCGTGGATTGAGCGCTGGGTAACCCGCGACAACCGCGAGCACCACGTACTCGACCGTCCTCGCAACGTACCGACGCGTACCGCCATCGGTATTGCAGGCTTCATCTTCTACTGCGTCATGTGGGCAGCTGCAAGCTCCGACTTGATCGCAACGCACTTTGAAGTCTCATTGAACGATGTCACGTACTGGCTGCGTGTACTGTTCTTCGTCGGCCCGATTCTTGGCTTCGTCGTCACCAAGCGTGTTTGCTTGGCGCTGCAGCGCAAGGACCGCGAGATCGCACTGCACGGCCGCGAGACCGGCCGCATTGTGCGCCTGCCGCACGGTGAGTTCCAGGAGATCCACGCACAGCTCGATGACTACAAGCGCTACAAGCTGGTTGGTTACGAGTCCCCCGTTGCTGAAGAGGGCATCCCGAATGAAAACGGGATCGTCACGAAGCAGGAGAACCTGCGCTCCAAGCTCAGCGGCTTCTTCTTCGAGGACCGCGTGGCTCCGGCCACACCGTCCGAACTCGAAGCAGGTCATCACCACGAGGCTGTCGCAGCCGGTGAAGACGACAAGGCCATCACCCACTAAGCATCACAGTGGTAGTTAGTCCATAAGCAATTAGGCGGTTCCTCCGGGAGCCGCCTAATTGCTTTAACATCTGCACCGCTGCGCCGGGTTTGCGGGTTTCGGGTCTCCAAACGGCAGATGACGCGATAGCCGTAGTCGAGTCGACACATATGGCCCCGAATGTACCCAAATTAGGGGCCATATGTGTCGACTCGAATCTGTGGACTGACTGGCTGGCT
This sequence comes from Specibacter sp. NPDC078692, assembly GCF_040686835.1. Lineage (NCBI taxonomy): Bacteria > Bacillati > Actinomycetota > Actinomycetes > Micrococcales > Micrococcaceae > Specibacter > Specibacter sp. NPDC078692. The sequence goes on along the minus strand of NZ_JBFBLV010000003.1, from coordinate 190,259 downwards.
GGCTGGCTCCATGCGGCCGTGCTTTCCGCCGCATCTGCTGCAGCCTCAAATGTGGGAACCGCAGCAACTGTTGTTTCAACTATGCCGTCCCCTACTCGTCGAACTGTCCGGCGCTCCTTCTAACAAGCCGTGCGGCGTCCAACGGGCTCGACGCCCACTCTTCGCCAGCGGGCCAACAAGGCGCAGGAGCGACTCCACGGACCCCCTAGAGCGTGCCTAGTACATGCGTCGTGTGCGCACACCAGCGCGTTGCAAGGGCACACGGAGCTTGTAGCGGTCAGCCCGGTAGAAAGACACGGAGTAATCCACGGTTGCGCGCGAAACAAACGCGTGGCGTTCAGTTCTGAGCACCGGCGCGCCGATATCCACTTGCAGGAGTCGCGCAATAGAAGGTGTGGCAGCATTGGCCTCGATGGTGTCCTCGCCCCACTCGATGATGAGTCCGTACCGCTCTCCCAGCACGTTGTACAGGGAAGTGGGTGGTCCGGCATCTAGAATCCCTGGGACCCGGCATGCCGGGATGAAGTTCTCATCGACGCTCATGGGCAGATCATCTGCCAGCAGTAGACGCCGCAGACGGATCACGGCGGCACCCTCTTCTATCTGGAGCTCACGGGCCAGCCTGGCCGTCGCGGGAATCTGTTCGAAGGCTAGTGTGCGCGCAGCCGGGCGCAGACCACGACGGGCCATTTCCTCAGAGTAGGAGGTCAATTTGAGAGTGACATCGAGTTTCGCCCTGGCCACAAAGGTGCCAACGCCCACCACTCGTTCGAGCAGTTCTTCCTCAACCAGGGCCTCGACGGCTTGACGCAGGGTCATGCGAGCAACACCAAAACGCTCGGCCATGTCACGTTCGGAGGGCAGCTGCCGGCCTGGCTTGCTGCTCTCTACGATGTACTGGCGCAGCAACTCCCGGAGCTGGATATGGACCGAAATCTTAGCGTCCCTGTCCAACTCCCCCGGGATCTCGCTCGCCGAAGGCACTAAATAGCCCATGAAACTCCTCTGTTCACATGTACCAGCCTAAAACACGACTACTCTCTATACAGAACCATCTACCGTAGGAGTAATCATGTACACCCGGAAAGCCACAGTGGTAGCCGGCGTTGGCTTGCACGCCCGTCCCGCTGCCGTCTTCGTCAGGGCAGTCAATAAAACCGGCTTGCCCATCACGTTGGCGAAGGACGGGCAATCCCCCATCGACGCTAGGTCTTTACTGGCCGTCATGAGCGCTGACTTTGAGCACGGCACCGAAGTAGAGATCGGCGTGGGACCTCATGAAGCCCCCGAGGAGTCCGTTGTAGCCGCCGTAGACGCCCTAGCGGAGCTCTTGCGTACCGATCTCGTCGATCTCTAAACCACAGCCTCCCAGGCGCTGTGGCAGCCTTGAGGCAGTAGCAGCGCAGCCGCGGTACCCGTGCTTGAATCAGCACTCCGCGATTGAACATGAAATTCAGAAGTAAACATTAAAGGGATTGCCCCGCACCAATGGTGCGGGGCAATCCCTTTGATGTTTGCACGTCCCTGTCAGCAGGAACGAACGTGTCCTGCTAGTGTGCGTGGTCTCCGCGGCTGTACTCGTAGACCCAGCCAACCAATGCGATGACGGTCAGGCCGACACCCATGAGGAAGACCCACCAGCCTACGGCAAGGCCCAGGAAACCTGAGGCAGCGCCCAAGCTGAGGACCAGCGGCCACCAGCTCCAGGGGCTGAAGTGACCCTGCTCGCCGGAACCCTCATGAACTTCAGCATCAAGGCGATCCTCGGGACGAGGACCAACCCTTTTGCCGGTGAAGTGAAGGTAGACGCCAATCATGAAGCACAAGCCTGAAAGCAAGTACAAGGCCAAGAAGCCAACGGGTTCATTCCACTCAACCATGAAGCCATAAACAGTGGCGACGGGGATGAAGAACAGACCAACCAAATTGAAGAGACCAGATTCTATCTTCACTTTTTGGCTCCCTTCGATGCTGCAGCCGGTACGGGCTGGTAATGCGGGGCCAGCTCCGGGTGATGGAGATCAAGTGCCGGACGCTCCGAACGGATACGCGGCAGCGAGGTGAAGTTGTGGCGCGGCGGCGGGCAAGATGTTGCCCACTCCAAGGAAGCACCGAAGCCCCAAGGATCATCGACCTCAACCTTCTTGGCACTGCGCCAAGTGATGTACACGTTCCAGAACCACGGGATCATCGAGGCGCCCAAGACGAAGGATGAAATGGTGGAGAACTGGTTCATCCAGGTGAAGTTATCTTCAATCATGTAGTCGGCGTAACGCCGCGGCATACCCAGGACACCCAACCAGTGCTGGATCAAGAAGGTGCCGTGGAAGCCCAGGAACAAGAGCCAGAAGTGGATCTTGCCAAGACGCTCGTTGAGCATCTTGCCAGTGAACTTGGGCCACCAGAAGTAGAAGCCGGCGAACATGGCGAATACCACTGTGCCAAAGACCACGTAGTGGAAGTGAGCAACCACAAAGTAGGTATCCGATACTTGGAAGTCAAGCGGCGGTGAAGCCAAGATGATTCCGGTCAGACCACCGAACAAGAAGGTGACGATGAAGCCAAGGCTCCACAACATCGGTGTTTCGAAGGTCAAGGACCCTCGCCACATGGTGCCAATCCAGTTGAAGAACTTCACGCCTGTTGGAACGGCGATCAGCATCGTCATGAAGGAGAAGAACGGCAGCATGACCTGCCCGGTGACGTACATGTGGTGAGCCCACACAGTCACGGACAGTGCGGCGATGGAAATGGTGGCGAACACCAGACCCTTATAACCGAAGATCGGCTTGCGGCTGAAGACCGGGAAGATCTCCGAGACGATACCGAAGAACGGCAGCGCAATAATGTACACCTCAGGGTGGCCGAAGAACCAGAAGAGGTGTTGCCAGAGCAAGGCTCCACCGTTTTCGGCGTCGAATATATGGGCCCCAAAGCGGCGGTCTGCACCCAGTGCGAACAGGGCTGCTGCCAGCGGCGGGAAGGCCATCATGACCAAGATACCGGTGATCAGCGTGTTCCACGTGAAGATCGGCATGCGCCACATGGTCATGCCCGGGGCACGCATGCAGATGATCGTGGTGATGAAGTTTACCGAGCCGAGAATGGTACCGAAACCGCTCAGTGCCAGACCGAAGACCCAGAGATCTCCACCGACGCCGGGGCTGTAGGTGGTGTTTGACAGTGGCGCGTAGGCGAACCAGCCGAATGCTGCAGCACCCTGAGGGGTGATGAAGCCGGCGATGGCAATGGTGCTACCGAAGCTGAAGAACCAGAACGCGAGTGCGTTCAGTCGCGGGAACGCAACATCCGGTGCACCAATCTGCAACGGCATGATGACGTTGGCGAAGCCAGCGAACAGCGGTGTTGCGAACATGAGCAGCATGATGGTGCCGTGCATGGTGAACAACTGGTTGTACTGATCCTTGGTCTGCAGGATCTGCATACCGGGCTCAAACAATTCCGCCCTGATGATAAGCGCCATGACGCCACCAAGACAGAAGAATACGAATGATGAAATCAGGTACATGTACCCAATTGTTTTGTGGTCGGTGGAGGTGATCCAGTTGACGACAATGCGTCCCTTGGAAACCGGAACGACTCTAGGTGCAGCTGAATTGACTTCAGTTGCCGAGTACTCGAGCGTAGACACTTTCCTCTCCCCCCTACTTCTTCTGGATCTCAGTGATGGCGGCGTTAGGGTTGCGGTCGTACTTCTCAGTCAACTCGCCAGTCTGGCCCTTGTCCTTCAGCGATGCGAGGTGGGCATCGAACTCTGCCTGCGTAACAACCTTGACGTTGAAAAGCATCTCAGAGTGGTACTCGCCACACAGCTCAGCACACTTGCCGTCATACGTTCCCAACGCCGTGGGCGTCAGGGTCATGTAGTTGGTCTTGCCGGGAAGCATGTCCTTCTTGTCCAGGAATGCGGGAACCCAGAAGGAGTGAATAACTTCGCGTGAGTTCAACTGAAGCTCAACCGAACGGTTCACGGGCAAATACAGTGTGGGCAGAGTCGACTTATCGAACGGCTTGCCATCCAACTCAGCCTGAACACCGACGGAATACACAGATTCCTTCACGTCGTTGCCAGCCAAGTAGTTGAAGTCGAATGACCACTGCTTGGCCCGGACGTCAATCGTCACATCCGGGTTGTCGTCACGGGCATTGATGGATTCTTGTTCCACGTTCGTGAAGTGGAAGAACACCAGCACCATGAACAACGGCACCAACACATAAAAAACCTCCAACGGGAGGTTGTAACTGGTCTGCCGCGGGAAGCCCGTGGCGCCCTTGCGGCGACGGTAGGCAATGATGCACCAGATAACCAGTCCCCACGTAATAAGGCCGATGATCAAAATGGTGATCCAGGTGTTGACCCACAGATCGATGATTCCCGCCGTGTGATTGGTGGTATCTCGTTCTGATGGCATCCAGCCATTTTTATTCTCTGCCGTGCATCCTGACAAAGCTAACGCTCCGGCAATCGCCAACCCAGCTATGGGGATGACTTTTGCGCGTCGGCTGCCGGTTCGGTCCTGCGAACTCACAGACGGCCCTTCCTCTTGTTACTACGCTCTGCAACGGTTGCATACCGCTGGAGCTAAATGGGTTTTACTACTCGGTGTAGAGCTTACCGCTATGGCACACAAAATGCGTACTAAACCCTCCGTGCGTCGGATGTCCATCAAGAAACTTGATGGACATCCCTACCTCGAGTAGAAGATTTCTTAGTGGAACGAATCGCCGCAGGCGCAAGAGCCTCCGGCATTGGGGTTATCAATAGTGAAACCCTGCTTTGAGATGGTGTCTTCAAAGTCGATGCTGGCACCATCCAGGTAAGGCACGCTCATTTTGTCGATGACAACTTCGACACCGTCAAAATCGCGCACAGCGTCTCCGTCGAGCATGCGCTCATCGAAGTACAGCTGGTAGATCAGACCGGAGCAACCTCCGGGCTGGACTGCCACGCGCAGACGCAGATCGGTGCGGCCTTCCTGTTCAAGGAGGCTGCGCACCTTGCCGGCAGCAACATCGCTGATCAGCACACCATGGGTGGGCAGCTCAGTGGCTTCTGCGACAGTGGCAGAGGAAGTTTCTTCGTGGACATTTGCAGTCATGGCATTTCCTTACGTGGGGGTACAAGTACATGCTACGTCGAGCCCGGCAGGGGCGCTAACTAGTCTCAACCTTTCGTGTCGGCTTTCTGTTCCCCTAGCGCGCCAGCATTGACGGCCGCTAGGAGCAGAGCCTGCGACACAATTGCCTTTTCGAAGTCACCGAGGTGCAGTGATTCGTTGGCGCTGTGCGCTCGGGAATCGGGATCTTCGACGCCGGTCACCAAGATCTGCGCCTCCGGAAAGGTCTCCTTCAAATCTGCAATAAACGGAATGGAGCCGCCCATTCCTGTCTCCACAGCCGGGACTCCCCACGACTCCCCCATCGCCCACAGGGCTGTCCGAGCTGCGGCCGCTGTGGTGTCAGTTGCGAAGGCCTGGCCAGCCTCGCCGGGAACGAACGTTGCCTGAGCACCAAACGGTGCGTTGGCTGCCACGTGCGCCGCCAGAGCTTCCATGGCCGCCGCCGGGTCCTGGCCGGGAGCCAAACGCATACTGATTTTGGCCCGCGCCGAAGGTAGCAATGTGTTTGAACTCATATCCACGCTGGGGATGTCCATGCCGATAATCGATAGTGCCGGCTGGGCCCACAACCGTGAGGTGAGGCTGCCACGGCCAGCCAGCTGGACGCCGTCGAGCACGGCAGCATCAGCACGGAACGAGTCCTCTGGATAGTCCAGGGCCACTTCATGGCCGGTGTGCAATCCGGCGATGGCCACCGAACCCTGCTCGTCATGGAAAGTCGCGATCAATCTGGCCAACAGGGTGGGCGCGTCAAGCAGTGGCCCACCAAACATCCCGGAGTGGACAGCATGGTTGGTGACACGGACCTCAACAGTGCCGTCAACGAGACCTCGCAAGCTGGTGGTCAAGGCGGGAACGCCAACCTGCCAGTTCGCGGAATCAGCCACGACGATCACATCGCCGGCGAGGAGTTCACGGTACTCGTGCAGGAAGTCCTTGAAGGTGGGCGAACCGGCTTCTTCCTCGCCTTCGATGAAGAAGGTAATTCCGACGCCGAACTCGGCACCGAGCGTTTCGGTTACGGCACGGAAAGAGGCAATGTGCGCCATGATGCCAGCCTTGTCATCAGCGGCTCCGCGCCCATAGAGCCGTCCGTCACGTTCCGTGGCAACAAACGGTTCACTGTTCCACAGCGCAGAGTCGCCGGGAGGCTGAACGTCGTGATGGGCATACAGCACAATGGTGGGCATGCCGGGGGCCGGAAGCTTCCTGGCCACGACGGCGGGACCACCTTGGCCGCCGTCGTTCTTGGGAACACGGAGGATCTGCACGTCATCGAGGTCTGTGGAACGGATCAAGGCGGCCACAGCGTCTGCGCTGCGCTCAAGCTGGGCGGCGTCGAAGGCTTCCCAGGCGATGCCGGGAATGGCCACGAGCTCCACCAGCTCCGCGACAGTAGTGGCGAAGTTAGCGGCAACGCTGGCACGCAGTCCAGCAATGGGGAGTTGGGCAGCAAGTTCGGGAGCCAGCATGTGGGCGCCGGTGTTTTCAAGAGTCATAATCCCCAGACTACCGCCGGAAAATCGACTTCGGTCACGGTGGCCGTCCGGTTCAGGGTATCCTTTACGGGTGTTTGGACGTAAGAAAGATCAAGCCCCCGACCCGCAGGTCACGCCTGCCTCCAACGAGCCGATTGACCGGTCTAGGGACCCGCAATCAGCCAAAGGCGTGCCCACGCCGTCGCGTAAAGCGCAGGAGGAGGCGCGCAAGCGACCCCTCGTGCCGAACGACCGCGTCGCAGCCAAAGGCGCCGCCCGTGATGCCCGCCGCGAGGAACAGGCCCGCATGCGCCGAGCTCTTGATACCGGCGAGGAACGTTTCCTTCCCGCCCGTGACAAGGGCCCCCAAAAACGTTATGTGCGCGACTATGTCGATGCCCGTTTCAGCTTGGGCGAGTACGTTATGTTCGCTGCACTGGCGATTGTGCTGCTGACGGTCGTCATCCCGCCCACGAACGACGCCACCTTGGTCTTGTTTGCCGCTTTCTGGGTCATGGTCGCCGGTGTTGCCGTGGATGTCTGGATCATGACCCGCAAGCTCAAGCGCCTGCTGATCGCCAAATTTGGCAGCGTCGATCCCGGTGTCGTCTGGTACGCCTCCATGCGCGCCATGCAGTTCCGCCGCTTGCGCCTGCCCAAGCCCCTGGTACGTCGCGGAGAATGGCCTTCCTAACGTTCCGTTACTCAACGCACCCCAGCACAACACGCCGGTCACCTCCTTCGGGAAGTGACCGGCGTCGTACTTTAAACAGTGGCTAAACTCAAAGTATGGAATATAGATACCTTGGCCGTTCGGGCCTGAAGATCACTGAAATCACCTACGGCAACTGGCTCACCCACGGCTCTCAGGTGGAGAACGACGTCGCCACGGCATGCGTCCGTGCCGCGCTCGACGCCGGCATCACCACCTTTGACACGGCCGACGCCTACGCAAATGGGAAGGCAGAAGAGGTTTTGGGCGCCGCCTTGGCCTCCGAGCGCCGCGAATCCTTGGAAGTGTTCACCAAGGTGTACTGGCCTGTGGGACTGAAGGGACCCAACGACACTGGGCTGTCGCGCAAACACATTATGGAGGGCATCAACAACTCGCTGCGCCGCCTGAACATGGACTACGTGGATCTGTACCAAGCCCACCGCTACGACCATGAAACCCCGTTGGAAGAGACCATTTCCGCATTCGCCGATGTGGTGCGAGCCGGAAAAGCGCTGTATATCGGCGTTTCGGAGTGGAATGCACAGCAGCTGCGCGAGGGCCAACGGCTGGCACGTGAGGCCGGCTTCTCCCTGGTCTCCAACCAGCCGCAGTACTCGGCACTGTGGCGCGTCATCGAACCCGAGGTCATCCCGGCGTCGATTGAATTGGGCATGTCCCAGGTGGTGTGGTCACCCATGGCACAGGGCGTACTCAGTGGCAAGTACCTCCCCGGCGCTCCCTTGCCGGCCGGTTCACGAGCCATGGATGAGCATGGCGGGGCGAACACCATCAAGGCCTTCCTTGACGATGAGATTCTCTCCAACGTGCAAAAGCTGCGCCCCGTTGCCGACGAGCTTGGTCTGAGCATGCCTCAGCTGGCCATCGCATGGGTGTTGCAAAACGAAAACGTTGCCACTGCCCTCGTGGGCGCTTCGCGTCCCGAGCAGGTTGCCGAGAACGCCAAGGCCTCCGGCGTGAAGATCCCGGCCGAACTCATGGCCGCGATCGACACCGCCCTGGCCCCGTCGATGATCAACGACCCCGCCAAGACTGTCAGCCCGGCCACCCGCGTGGCGTAGCCGACAAAAAAAACTGGCCCTTCCGTCGAGATCCCTCGCGAGCAAAATCCATCCTCGCTCCGGGACCCCGACTGCAGGGCCGGTTTTTGCGTTTAGGGCATCCTTGCCGTCAGGCCAGAACTACTTGCGCAGCGCTACCAGCTCTTTGTTGATGCGGGCCGCCCAGAAGGGGCCCTCATAGAGGAAGGCCGTGTAGCCCTGGACTAGGGTGGCGCCGGCGTCGAGACGCTCTTGGACGTCAGCGCCGGTTTCTACGCCGCCTACTGAGATCAAGGTCAGCTGATCCCCAACAAGGGCTTTTAGCTGGCGCAGCACGGCCAGTGAACGAGCCTTCAGGGGTGCTCCGGAGAGCCCTCCGGCGCCTTTCTCCTGCACCAGCGCGTCCGGGCTGGCCAGTCCGTCGCGGCTGATGGTGGTGTTGGTGGCGATGATGCCGTCGAGCTTGAGTTCAAGGGCTAGTGCGGCAACGTCGGCCACGTCCTCATCGGCAAGGTCCGGCGCAATTTTCACCAGCAACGGAACATGACGCCCGGCAGCGGAGTCGGCCGCCTCACGCACACCACTGAGCAGGGGCCGCAAGGTGGCTACATCTTGGAGCAATCGCAGGCCGGGAGTGTTGGGTGAACTGACATTGACCACCATGTAGTCGGCCGAGTGGGCCAAGGTGCGGGCACTGATGAGGTAGTCGCCCAGCGCATCCTCAAGCTCCACAATCTTTGTCTTGCCAATGTTGACGCCAATGATGGGACGCACACCCGGGTAGCTCTTGCGCAAGCCAGCCAACGCCTGCTTGAGGCGCGGCGCGACGGCGGAGGCGCCGTCGTTATTGAACCCCATGCGGTTGATGACGGCCCGGTCCGCAACGAGACGGAACAAGCGTGGTTGCGGGTTGCCGTCCTGGGCCTGACCGGTGATGGTGCCAACTTCAACGTGACCGAAACCGAGGTTGGCAAGGGCGTTGATGCCCTGCCCTTCCTTGTCGAAACCGGCGGCGAGGCCAAACGGTGTCGGGAAAGTCATGCCCAGCGCCTGCGTTTGCAGCGAGGCCGGAGGTGTGAACATGCGGCGCAGCACAACACCAGCTCCCACGGTGTGGATGGCCTTGATCATGGTGAACCCGATCTTGTGGGCCTTTTCGGCATCCATCCAAGAAAAGCAGAGCCGGAAAACTGTGGGATAAATTCGCATACCCCTAGTTTTCCGGTTCCGCCGCCCAACTGCAAAACGCTTGAACATGACGTGGACGCGAACGGCGCTACCCACCGGAGACAAAAGAGGCGTTAGCATGGGCCAATGAATACCAATGGCGGTAGCATCTGGCAGCAGTCTGACGTGGTGGTTGTGGGGGCAGGTCTCTCCGGCCTGGTGGCCGCCGCCGAAGCCTATAACGCGGGGCGCAAGGTACTGATCCTGGATCAGGAGCCGGAGGCGTCCCTGGGTGGACAGGCTCATTGGTCCTTTGGTGGGTTGTTCCTGGTTGACTCCCCCGAACAGCGGCGTCTGGGCGTGAAGGATTCGGTGGAGTTGGCCATGAGCGACTGGATGGGCTCGGCCGCCTTTGACCGCCCTTGGGACACCTGGCCCCGCGCCTGGGCCGAAGCGTATGTGAACTTCGCCGCCGGCGAGAAGCGCTCGTGGCTCCATGCCCTTGGTGTGCGCCTCTTCCCCTTGGTCCAGTGGGCCGAACGCGGCGGTTACGACGCGCAAGGGCACGGCAACTCCGTCCCCCGCTTCCACGTTGTCTGGGGCACCGGCCCCGGCATCGTTGCGCCCTTCCTGAGCAAAGTGCAGGAAGGTATTGCCGCCGGACGCGTGCAAATCGCTTTCCGTCACCGTGCTACAGAGTTAATGTTCGACGCCGGAGCCGTCACCGGAGTGCATGGCCAACTCCTGGAGCCTTCTGCGGCCGCTCGGGGTGTTGCCAGTGGCCGGACCGTGATGGGCGACTTTGAGGTCTCCGCTGACGCAGTTATTGTCACCACCGGTGGCATTGGCGGAAATCATCCCATGGTCCGTGAGCAGTGGCCCAACGGTAGTGGACCGGACTACATGCTGACAGGGGTTCCAGCCTCGGTGGACGGTGAGTTCCAGCAGTCTGTCGCCAACAGTGGTGGCAGCCTGATCAACACCGACCGCATGTGGCACTACCCCGAGGGCATCCACAATCCTGATCCGGTGTGGCCCAACCACGGAATTCGTATCCTGTCCGGCCCCTCTCCCCTGTGGCTCGACGCCACCGGAAAGCGGCTGCCTGTCCCCTTGTTCCCCGGCTTTGATTCGCTAGGCACCCTGCGCCATCTGGAGTCAACCGGCCACGGGCATTCTTGGTTTGTGCTGAACAAAACCATCATGAGCAAAGAATTTGCGCTCTCCGGTTCCGAACAAAACCCGGATCTGACAGGTAAAGACGTCAAGCTGCTGGCGAAGCGGGCGCTTCCGGGCACGGTTGGTCCCGTGCAGAAGTTTCTTGATGCCGGGATCGACTTCGTTCAGGCCACCACAGCGCAGGAACTGGCCGCCAAAATGAACGCTTTAGTCGGTAGCTCCTTGATCGATCCTGTCGGGCTGCACCATTCCATCGCTGCCCGGGACATGCAAGTGCACAGTGGGCTGGGCAAGGACACCCAACTCAATGCCATCCGAGAAGCACGCCGTTTTACCACCGATAAGTTGATGCGTGTTGTGCCACCGCATCCCATGCTGGCGCCGGAGCACGGCCCGCTCATTGCCGTCCGCTTGACCACCTTGACCCGCAAAAGTCTGGGCGGGCTTGCCACGGATCTATCTGCACGAGTTCTGGGCTCCGACGGCACACCGATCCCTGGCCTCTTTGCTGCCGGTGAAGCGGCCGGTTTTGGCGGTGGCGGTATGCACGGCTACCGCTCGCTAGAGGGCACGTTCTTGGGTGGCTGCCTGTTCTCCGGGCGCACGGCCGGCCGGGAGGCTGCGGGTAGCATCGGTGGATGAGCAACAGCAACAGCAAAGTAGCGTGGGTGGAAGATATTCTGGGTCCCGATTACCAGGCAACCACCTTGCTGGTGCAGACCCGCGAACATGCGGTTGCCGAGCAAACGGATGTTGCACACGACCCTGCTGACCACACGTTAGGTGAACAAGACTGCGCTGATCCGCACTTGGTGGAACATGTTACAGCCGAACAAGACGCAGCCCAGCACAATGTTGCCGGCCGTCAGTACAGAGCCACCTTGGTGCGGCACCGGCCGCATGAGCCGAAACCTGGGGCCGGGCACCCCCGCTCGGGGATCCCAGTGCTCTTCATTCACGGGTGGAGCGACTACTTCTACAACACTGGGCTTGCCGAGTTCTTTACGGACCGGGGCTACAACTTTTATGCCCTTGACCTCCATAACCATGGACGCAGCTTAGATTCCCTCGAGATGGGTGGCTATGTAGCTGACCTCGCCGATTACGACGCCGAGATTCTCGCCGCACACACCGTCATTTCTGGTGGCAGTCCGCTAATCTTGGTGGGCCACTCCACTGGCGGACTCATCGCAACCTTGTGGGCACACCACCATCCCGGACTCGTCAGCCATCTGGTGCTCAACAGCCCGTGGTTGGAGATCCAGGGCGGGGCTGCCATCAGACGCGCTGCAACTCCGTTGGTGCAGCTTGCCGATCTGCGACCACTGCTGCGTATGCGCGTGCCAGAGCGTTCTTTCTATTGGCGCGGTATCAGCAATCAGGCCTACGGAGAATGGCCGGTCGATACGGCACTGCGTCCGCCGCATGCATTTCCCGTGCGGGCAGGATGGATGAAGGCTATTTTGGCAGCTCAGCAGGAGGTGGCTACCGGGTTGAGACTCCCCATGCCGATCCTGGTGCTGCTCTCCTCCAAAAGCATGCTCGGCCCGGTCTGGAATGACCAAATGCTGCATGCCGATGTTGTTTTGGATGTCCGTTCTCTGGCTTTGCGAACCCTTTCTCTGGGTAACTCCGTCACGCTGGAAAGGATCGACGGCGCGCTGCACGAGGTGTTCCTATCACGCCGTTCGGTCCGTGAAGACGCCTATGCCAAATTGGCGCGATGGCTACGCGGCTATGTAGCTATGTAGCTATGTAGCCACTGAGTTAATACATTCGTACTAAATTAGGTGTACTAAATTAGGCTAGCCCGTTCAGCCTAGGCTTGAGCGGCCGCGTCAACCGCTCCGCCGTATCGGCGGTCTCGGCGCGCATACTCATCCACGGCAGCCCACAGCGTGCGCCTGTCCACGTCAGGCCACATGGTATTCATGAAGACAAACTCCGCATAGGCCGACTGCCACAGCAAAAAGTTGGAGAGACGCTGTTCCCCGCTGGACCTCAAGAACAAGTCAACATCCGGCACATCCGGCAGGTACATGTACTTCTGAAGCGTCTTTTCACTCACTTGCTTGGGGCTGAGCCGTCCGGCCGCGACGTCGGCAGCCAAGGCTGCCACGGCATCGGCAATCTCGGCCCGACCACCGTAGTTAACACACATGGTTAACGTAATCACGTCGTTGTCTTTGGTGTGTTCCTGGGCCGTTTCCAGCTCCTTGATAACCGAGCCCCACAATTTGGGTCGGCGTCCGGCCCAGCGAATCCTTACGCCCCACGCGTCCAGTTGGTCCCGCTGCCGCCTTAACACATCTTTGTTAAAACCCATCAGGAAGCGAATCTCTTCGGGTGAACGCTTCCAATTCTCCGTAGAAAAGGCATAGACACTGACGTACTTAATGCCCATTTCAATGGCCCCGGCCATCACATCCAACAGCGCCGGCTCTCCCGCTTTGTGACCCTCGATACGGGGCAGTCCCCGCTCGTTGGCCCAACGACCGTTGCCGTCCATGACTATGGCCACATGCTCAGGAATGAGCTCACTCGGGATGGAAGGAACTGACGCTCCCGATACGTGCGGCCACGGTGCCACAACAGGCGGCTTGGCAGCACTGCGGCCAGTCTTGGATCGGTTGCTCTTTTTTCCGCTAAGCTCCATTGCCATCTTCCTATACACGCTCCACAAGTTTCAGAGAACGCACTGTGCGTTCCAAATGCCATTGCACGTATCCAGCCACGAGTCCGGCTGCTTCACGCCGATGAATGGTCAAGGAGCCATCAGCACCAGCCCAATTGCCGCTGAGTAACTGTCCCAACAACGCCATGGTCTCCGGTGCTGGAGCAGCCGAGCCCGGTGGCCGGCACTCGTGGCAGACGGCCCCGCCCAGAGACACATTGAAAGCACCATGGGGGCCGGGTTCACCACAGCGGGCACAGTCGGAGAAGCTGGGCGCCCAACCCGCGATCGATACCGCACGCAGCAGATAGGAATCTAGGATCAGCTCTGGCGCATGGGCGCCGCGACTGAGGGCAGCCAACGCCCCCACCAGCAGTAGGTAGTGGGCAGTTGAGGTTTCTCCATCAATGTCGGTGAGCCGCTCCGCAGTTTCGGCCATAGCGGCCGCGACTACATACCTGTCATAGTTCGCGGCGATCGCATCCCCATAGCTAGCTCGAGCAACAGCCTGGGTGACGATATCAAGTGACCGGCCCTTGACGAGCTGCAAATCTGCCACCATAAACGGTTCAAGCCGGGCACCGAACTTACTGCTGGTGCGTCGCACGCCCTTGGCTACCGCCCGCAGCTGCCCATGATGGTGGGTCAGGAGGGTGATGATTCGATCTGCCTCACCCAATTTGTGGGTACGTAGGATGACGGCGTCATCTCTATAGGTACGGGCGGCAAACGATTGATTGGACACTCCCCCATTGTCCCATCATTGCCCACAGAAGCGGTCCAAACCGCGCCGGAAATGGCAACACCCCGGTACTGGCCCTGCTCAGGGCCAGTACCGGGGTGTTGTTTAGAACAGCACCGGGGAATGGGGATTAACCGTTTTTGACGTCCCGGATCGCACGGTTGACAGCCGAGATGACTGCCTTCAGTGAAGAGGTCGAGGTGTTGGCATCAATGCCCACGCCCCACAGCACGCGTTCACCCACAGCACATTCCACGAACGCAGCGGCGCGCGCGTCGCCGCCTTCAGACAATGCGTGCTCGGAGTAATCCAGAACCCGCACGTCTACGCCGTCCTCGGCCAAGATGGCCAACAGGGCCGCGATGGGGCCATTGCCGGTTCCTGTACGTGTGTGAATCGTGCCATCAATGCTGACCTTGGCAGTGAGGCTCATTTCACCATCGTCGTCGGTCGAAGTTGAGAACGAACCAATGCGGTAGCGACCCCACTGTGCGTCGCTGTCCTCAGCCGGCAGGTACTCATCCTTGAAGATGGTCCAGAGTTCTGCGGCACTCACTTCGCCACCCACTGTGTCGGTGCGCTGCTGAATGACACCGGAGAATTCAATCTGCGCCCGGCGCGGCAGGTCCAGGCTGTGCTCGTTCTTGAGCAGGTATGCCACGCCTCCTTTACCCGACTGGGAGTTGACGCGGATGACAGCTTCGTAGCTACGTCCCAGGTCCTTCGGATCAACGGGCAGGTACGGGACTGCCCAGGTGTGCTGGTCCACGGTTGTACCGGCCGCAGCAGCGTCGGCTTCCATGGCGTCCAAGCCCTTCTTGATGGCATCCTGGTGCGAGCCAGAGAAAGCGGTGAATACCAGATCGCCACCGTAAGGCGAACGCTCCGGGACAGGCAACTGATTGCAGTACTCCACCGTGCGGCGAATCTCATCAATGTCGGAGAAGTCGAGCATGGGATCGATGCCCTGGGTGAACATGTTCAGTCCCAGTGTCACCAAGTCCACGTTGCCGGTGCGTTCGCCGTTGCCAAACAAGCAACCTTCGATCCGGTCGGCACCTGCCAAATAGCCCAATTCCGCGGCGGCAACGCCTGTTCCACGGTCGTTGTGGGGGTGCAGAGACAGCACGATTCCCTCACGCGGATGCAGATTACGGCTCATCCATTCAATGGAGTCCGCGTACACGTTGGGAGTGGCCATCTCCACCGTTGCCGGCAAGTTAATGATGACCTCATTGTCAGCTGAAGCCTCGAAAATCTCAGCAATGGCGTTACAGACACGCAGTGCGTATTCCGGTTCGGTGCCTGTGAAGGACTCCGGTGAGTACTCATACGTGATCTTGGTATCAACGAGTGTCTCTTCATACTTCTTGCACAGGCGAGCCCCCTGCAGGGCAATGTCCAAGATGCCGTCCACGTCCTGGTTGAACACCACACGGCGCTGCAGCACAGACGTGGAGTTGTACAGGTGAACGATCGCCTGCTTGGCGCCCTGGAGCGACTCATAGGTCCGCTCGATCAGGTGCTCACGGGCCTGCGTCAGTACCTGGATCGTGACGTCATCGGGGATGTGGCCGCCTTCGATCAGCTGGCGCACAAAGTCAAAGTCGGTTTGTGACGCAGACGGAAAGCCAACTTCAATCTCTTTGAAACCCATCTTGACGAGCAGCGCAAACATCTTCATTTTGCGGCCTGGGCTCATGGGGTCGATGAGCGCCTGGTTACCGTCCCTCAGGTCAACGGCGCACCAGCGCGGGGCCTTCGTGATGCTCTTGTCCGGCCAGGTGCGGTCAGGCAGGCTGACATTGATCTGGTCTTGGAAGGGAATGTAGCGGTGGACAGGCATTCCAGAGGTTTTTTGCGCATTTCGCATTGTGGGTGACCTTAATGTTGTTCAACGAGGGAGAGGCCGGCCGGGCAACACAAACACCGCAGCGAGGGTGGCCATTGTCCGCATTGATCACATCAACGGGTTCGAGGCCTCGCCGCGGCAGCTAAGAAGAAGCATTCCAGTGCGCACATTTTTACCCTAACACGGCACGTAGGATGAAGGTGAACGAACTCACCTAGTGTGTTCGCCCACCTTGTAACAGTAGGACGTTTGCCATGCGCCACCGTTTGAGGGTGGCATTTCTTTAACCGACGTTGACCAGCTACGACTGGCTGTGACTAGCCTCGAATAAGGTTGACTATCCCCGAATACCCGAACACCCATGAAGAGGAACCGATTCACTTGACCCACTCCGGTATCAATCTCAGCCACATTGACCCGGGCACACGGCCCCAGGATGACCTGTTTCGCCATGTCAACGGTGCTTGGCTGGAGGCGGAGGTGATCCCTGAAGACAGGGCTCTCACCGGTTCTTTCATCACCTTGCGCGATGAATCAGAAGACGCTGTCAAAGCCATCATCGAGCACGCTGGCACGGAAGCGGGCAACCCAAACGCCACTAACCCGGCGCTGTCCGCCAAAATCGGAGCCCTCTATACAGGCTTCATGGATGAAGTCGCCATCGAGGCCGCCGGGGCCACCCCCTTGGCAGAGAAGTTGCGTGCCATCGCATCAGCTGACTCCATCGAGGCCCTGGTTCGGCTGATGGGTAAGCTTGACCGCACCGGCGGAAGCACCTTGTTCGGCGCCTATGTCAACAACGACGCCGGAAATCCGGACCGTGCGCTGCTGCACCTATTTCAGGCAGGTCTGGGCCTGCCGGATGAGTCCTATTATCGGGAGGAGAAGTTTGCGGCCATCCGCGCCTCTTATGTGGCACATGTTCAGACCATGCTGGAGCTCGCTGGCGTCTCTGACGCTGCATCCAAGGCCCCAATCATAATGGCATTGGAAACTGAAATCGCCGCCACCCATCTCGACAAGGTGAGTCTTCGAGACCCCCAAAAGACCTACAACCTCAAGAACCGCAGTGAAGCGTTGGCTCTGCTTCCAGTTTTGGAGATCTGGTTGGATGAACTGGGCGTCACAGCAGAACAAAGCAGCGAAGTGGTCATTGCCACACCTGAATTCTTCAGTGGCCAACAGAGCCTCTTGGTGGAAGAACGCCTCGCCGATTGGCAGGCCTGGTTGGCCATGCGCACCATCTCCAGTCTCGCCGGTTACTTGTCCAAGACCTTTGTGGATGCCAACTTCGCCTTCTACGGCACCACCCTGAGTGGAACCCCGGCCATCCGGGAGCGCTGGAAGCGTGCCGTCGCTCTTGTGGAAGGCGTACTGGGCGAGGCCGTGGGCCAGCTGTATGTGGCCAAACACTTCCCCGAGTCTCACAAGGCGCGCATGGAAGCCCTGGTAGCCAACCTCATTGAGGCCTACCGGATCAGCATCGCTAACCTCTCCTGGATGAGCAGTGAAACCAAGGAAAAGGCGTTGGAGAAGCTGTCCGCCTTCACTCCCAAAATTGGTTACCCATCCAAGTGGCGCGACTATTCGACTCTGGACATTGTGGAAGGCGATTTGCTGGGCAACATTGAGCGCAGCAACGCGTTCGAGCTGGCACGTCAGCTGGCGAAGATCGGCGCCCCCATTGACCGTGAAGAGTGGCTCATGACCCCTCAGACGGTCAACGCCTACTACAACCCCACCATGAATGAGGTGGTCTTTCCGGCTGCCATCTTGCAGCCACCGTTTTTCGATGCGGAGGCCGACGACGCCGCGAACTACGGCGGCATTGGAGCCGTCATCGGCCACGAGATTGGGCACGGCTTCGATGACCAAGGCTCCCAATTTGACGGTTCCGGCGCCCTGCGAAATTGGTGGACAGACGACGACCGTGCAGCTTTTAACAGCCTCACCAAGAAGTTGGTGCAACAGTACAACGCTTTGTCCCCTATGGCCGCCCCAGAAGAGTTTGTCAACGGCGAACTCACCTTGGGCGAGAACATTGGGGACCTTGGTGGTTTGGCCATCGGCTACAAGGCCTATCAGCTGAGCCTGGACGGCAGCAGCTCACCCACCATTGATGGGCTGACAGGGGCTCAGCGTTTCTTCTACTCATGGGCGGAGTGCTGGCGCACCCAGATTCGTTATGAGGAGGCTGTGCGGCGCCTCACCATTGACCCGCACTCCCCCGCGGAACTGCGGTGTAATGCTGTGGTCAGTAACTTGGATGCCTTCCATGAGGCCTTCGGCACCACCGCCGAAGACAAGCTGTGGTTGGCACCAGCAGATCGCGTGAGTATCTGGTAGAAAAGCTCAGGGTCTCACCGGCCCAACAATATAGAGGGCGGGCACTGTTGCGAAGAATTCCTTCGCAATAGTGCCCGCCCTCTATGGATTACAGTCCGGCTGGCCCGCCATCCAGCCGGCTAGTAGGTGTAATAGAGCGGGTTGACCTTCATACATCCAGCATCTTGCTCTGCGGTGCTGGCCACAATGTTCTCCGGCACCACGATGGTGCCGTATTGCTTGCCGGAGATCCAGTCAGCACCAACGACGAGGCTGATACCTGCCACTGTGGCATCGAACTGAACTGCGGCCGGCGGAAGGTTGAACAGCGTGGCCAAATCTGCCGCCACATCCGCCATATCGGCACCGTACAGCAGCTTTGTCTCGCTGACGGCGGGGATGTCCCCTGCCTGCCAAGCGTTACTAAAGCCAGCGGCAGCCAGGGCTTGCACCAGTTCAAGGGAACGGCCAACAACCGCAGTGGCATTGACCACACTGATGGGCTGCAGGGCCTTCTCATACGCCGGAGCATGCGGGGACTGCGTAGCAGCAGGCGTTTCAGCCGTCGGGGTGCTTGCCGGGGTGCCACCAGTGGAGCTGGGAGTCGGCGAGGCCGTCAGGTCTGTGTCTTGGCGCAAGGCCGCGAAGAACTGGCTAGCCTGCGGCTGTTGGAGTTGGACACGGTTGTTGTCGGCCACATAAGGCTCAATCGGAACCGTAACAAAGGATACTTTGGCGAGGTCAATCTTTGCCAAGCGAGTAGCAATGCTAACCATGGACGGAATGTTGGCCAAACCCTCATCTATCGTGAGGTTCTTAGTTACTACATCCGCCAGTGTGTAGAGTCTGGGCAGATTAGTCAGAGTGCCTTCACTCTTGACTTTGCGGACCATTGACCCGAGGAAGTACTGCTGTGCCTTGATCCGATCCAGGTCCCCGGAATCCCCGAAGGCATGACGGGTTCTTAGGAAGGCAAGGGCCTGTTCGCCCTCCACTAAGCTTTTGCCTTCTGGGAGCCGCAGGAATGAACCGTTGACATCATACATAGCATGGTCAACGCATACTTCAACGCCACCAAGCGCCGTGGACAGTTCCTTGACTGCTGTGAAATCGGCCAACATAAAGTGGTCAATGCTCAGCCCGGTGATGTCATTGATCGCAGCCACTGTACAGCCAGGACCTGCCTGCAATGCTCCATTGAGCTGCCCGGCGGAGGACCCGTAGACGGTCTCAGATGTTGTGGCCGAAACACAATCAGGGATCGGGACTACTAAATCCCGAGGGAAACTCGTGACCGATACCCTGCTGTTGTCGGCGGAAATGTCCATCAGCAACATGACATCAGATTGACCCTGACCTGTGGAGTCCTCTTTAGAACCGTACTGGCTGTTCTTGCCATCGCGGGTGTCGGTTCCCAGAATCAAGATTTGCAAGGAACCGGTGTCTTCAATGGCTGAATCGCTCTTGGCCCCGTTGGGTACCCGGCCATCCAAGGGCGCCGTGGTGACATTGCTCTGCAACTTGTAAAACAACACCCCGGCCGTACCCACACCAATGACCAGAACGCTGCACAAAACCAGTGCAGTGAGACGCAGCCACAGCGGCGCTTTGTGGTGGGGCCGATAGTGTCTACCGGCTGGCTCTTGCGGGTTCTCAGGTCCACTCCGTGGGGTGCCGGCAGCGTCAGCTGCTCCCGTTTCGGCACGGCGTCGCCCCATGAACAAACCTTTCACTATGAATATTAACTCTCACGAGTTTAGCGGCGAAGACTGGGAACATCCCCACAGCCACACGTTCGCGCACTACTGAACACCAAAAGTTGCGTGGCGGCCGTTCAGACCGCCACGCCCAACAGTCGGGTCTAAAACCCCTATTAAGAAGTTTCTTTTACCAGCTCTAGCTAGAAGCCCAGCTTGACCAGTTGCTTCGGATCACGCTGCCAGTCCTTGGCCACCTTGACATGCAGGTCCAGATAAATTTTGGTACCCAGCAGTGCCTCGATCCCCTTCCGGGCGGTGGTGCCAACATCGCGCAGCCTAGCGCCACCCTTACCGATGATGATCGCCTTCTGGGACGGTCGCTCTACATAGAGATTTACCCGCACATCCAGCAACTGGTTGTCCTCGCCGCGTCCTTCCCGGGGTAGGATCTCCTCTACCACCACAGCTAGGGAGTGAGGCAGCTCATCACGAACACCTTCAAGAGCAGCCTCACGGATTAACTCGGCTACCATGATCGCTTCGGGCTCGTCGGTGAGGTGACCGTCAGGGTACAGCGCCGGTGAGATAGGCATGAACTCGGCCAGGACCCCTGCCAACGTCTCCACTTGGAAATCCTCTACCGCAGAAACCGGGATGACTGCGGCAAAGCCAGACTCACCGAAGATTTCCTGTCCCAGCCGGTCAACAGCAATGAGTTGGTCCGTGACGGCCTGACGGTCCACAGTATCTGTCTTGGTCACAATGGCAATGACTGGCTTTTTGCCAACATTGGCCAGCTGCTGGGCGATAAACCTGTCTCCGGGGCCAATCTTTTCATTGGCGGGAAGGCAGAAACCAATCACGTCTACTTCCGCCAGCGTGTCGGCCACCAGATCGTTCAGGCGCTTGCCCAAAAGGGTTCGCGGCCGGTGCAGACCCGGGGTATCAACCAGTACCAGTTGGAAGGTATCCCGGTGTACCAGGCCTCGGATGGTGTGCCTCGTGGTTTGCGGCTTGGCCGAAGTGATGGCGACCTTTTGCCCTACCAAAGCGTTGGTCAGAGTTGATTTGCCGGCGTTGGGTCGCCCAGCCAAAACGGCAAATCCTGCCCGGAAGCCGTCGCCCTTGGGAGCAGGCATAGCCAGTTTCTTATTCGACTTACTCATGGTTGCTCCTAGTTTTTTGATCATTGGACACCTCATCATGAGGCGCAATAGCTTGTGTTAGTGCACTCATGCCAGTGTCCGTCTCCGGCGCGTAGCTGGCAACACTGCGGCTAGCAACACCCCGACTGGCGATGACATGGCTAATGCGGTTCCGCTGTGGTTCTTTACGTTCTGCTTGCAAAGTCAATCCGGAGACTTCAACGGAGTCCCCCACCATCGGAATCCTGCCCAGATGCTTGGCCAGGAGGCCACCTACGGTGTCCACCTCGTCGTCGTCCAGGTCTTTGCCGAACAACTCACCCAGTTCATCGACAGCCATTCTGGCCCGGATCCGGAAGCGTCCCTCAGCAAGGGTTTGTACATCAGGGGACACTGAATCGTACTCGTCCGCAATGTCACCAACAATTTCCTCAATGAGGTCCTCCAGGGTGACCAGTCCTGCCGTGCCGCCGTATTCATCCACCACAATGGCCACGTGAGTGTGCTCCACTTGGAGTTCTTTCAGAAGCGCATCCACCGGTTTGGACTCCGGAACATAACGGACATTGCGGGTGAGTTGTTCTACGGTGGGCTGGTTCTGCAGATCGCTGTTGCGGTGCAGGGTGGCCACCAGATCCTTCAAATACAGGATCCCAAGAATATGGTCGGTGCTCTCACCAATGACCGGGATGCGTGAATACCCTGAGGATAAGAACGCGTCCAGGGCATGCTCTAAAGTGGCATCCTGTTCAATGCTGAGGATGTCGGTGCGTGGCACCATGACGGCACGGACCATGGTTTCACCCATGTCGATCACGCTATGAATAAGTTCAGCCTCGTTGTCCTCAATCATGTCCGCTTCGCTGGCCCGGTCTACGAATTCACGGAATTCCTCTTCGCTGACAAAACCCTCATCAGCTGCCGGGGCATCCTTGGTCAAGGCGGTCCCAAGACGGTTCAACCACTGCGGAATGGGCCCCAAGACGCGGCGCAACAAGTGCACCAGCCACGAGGTACGCCCCACGAGAGCTCCGGCATGGAGACGGCCTAGACGACGCGGGGAAACGCCCACAATCATGAACCCGAGAAAGGCCATAATGATGGTGGCAATGAGCCCGGCAATCCACTCGTTCTCGAGAATGCGCACAAAAAAGATTGCCACGGCCACAGCCGCCGCCATCTCTGACCACACCCTCCAAAACTTCAAGGCATTCAGGTGCGCGAGCGGATCACCGAGGACTTTATCCATGGACGCACCCCGGCGGTGCGCGGTAATGGTTTCGGAATCATGGCGGGGGAAAAAACTCAGCGCCGATTCAACGGCTGTCAGGAACGCGGCGATGATCGTAAAAAGAATCCCCATGACAGGGAGGACAACTAAGGTCACTGCGTGGTCTCCTGAGGGGCTTCCTTACCTAGGAAGCTGGAAAGCAGTTCACGCTGGATACCGAACATCTCTTCCTTTTCATCAGGCTCACGGTGGTCATAACCCATCAGGTGAAGCATGCCGTGAGTGGTGAGCAGCAGCAGTTCCTCATCCATGGAGTGACCCGCAGCCACAGCCTGGTCTTGGGCGACAGCTGGGCACAGGACTATATCGCCGAGCAGACCGGCAGGGGTTGGCTCTGAGGCAGTTCCTGGCCGAAGCTCATCCATCGGGAAGGAGAGCACGTCGGTGGCACCGGGCTCATCCATCCATTCGATGTGGAGTTTTTCCATGGTTTCCAGATCGGCCAGAATCACCGAAACTTCGGTTTGCGGGTGCAGGTGCATGGCGGTGAGGATGTGCCTGATGAGCTTGACGAGCTCTTCTTCGGCCGCCTGCACACCCGACTCATTGTTGATTTCGATGCTCATCGTGACGTGCTGTCCTTCGGTGTCGTGGGGCTGGGATGAGCTTCATCCCAGCTGTTGTAGGCGCTGACAATAGCGCCCACGAGGCGGTGGCGCACCACATCGGTGGCGTCCAGAATGGCGAAGTCGATATCGTCAACGTCCTGGAGAATTTCCTTGACTACCCGCAGCCCGGATTTAGTCCCGGAGGGCAGGTCAACTTGAGTGATGTCGCCTGTTACAACAATCTTGGAGCCAAACCCCAACCGTGTCAGAAACATTTTCATCTGCTCCGGGGTGGTGTTTTGAGCTTCATCCAAAATGATGAACGCATCATTCAAGGTACGTCCGCGCATATACGCCAGTGGCGCCACTTCAATGGTTCCGGCCGCCATGAGGCGCGGGACCGTTTCTGGATCCAGCATCTCGTTCAGGGCGTCGTAGAGCGGGCGCAGATAGGGGTCAATTTTGTCGTAGAGGGTTCCTGGCAGGAAGCCCAACCGTTCCCCGGCCTCCACTGCGGGGCGGGTGAGAATGATCCGGCTGACTTCCTTGTGTTGGAGGGCCTGGACCGCCTTGGCCATTGCCAGATACGTTTTGCCAGTTCCAGCCGGGCCAATGCCGAACACCACGGTATTGCGGTCAATGGCATCAACGTAGTCCTTTTGGTTCGCAGTCTTGGGCCGAATGGTGCGGCCCCGACTGGAAAGGATGTCGTGACTGAGGATATCCACAACAGAAACTTCAGGGCGGGATTTGAGCATTGCGACCAGTTGCTCCCAGACGTCCGCAGTCATGGGGCTGTTGCGCGCCACCATGCCGCGGGCTTCTTCCATCAGGTGCATGATGCGTGGCACCACGGCGGCTGGACCGGTAATGGTGAGCACGTTGCCACGGGCCAGAAAAGAAATTCCCGGGTAAAGATTTTCGACAATACGCAGGCCTTCATCCTCGGCACCCAAAGTGGCCACCATCTGCTCTGTGGAGAGGAAATGGACGAGTTCGGTGCGTGTGCCGTCAACGGAGTAAGGGAAGCGCCGTCCGGGCCCCTCATCGGGGAGTTGACCACCGTGGTGTGCTGTTGTCTCTGCCATAATTCCGGCCCATCCGGGCCTGAAATCTCTCCTTGGGTTCACCGGTAGGAACTACCGGATTTACTGCCTTGTCTATGTGGAATCAATTCTAGTGCACTCCCCGGATTACTACTCCGATTGGTAGGCCAACGAGTACTCCAGCTAGAACTCAAGAGAACTACTCCACCGATGTGCAACTTTTCCCTTATCAGCGTAGAAGTGTTTCGATACGGTTTCAGTTCTCCACAACAGGCCCATTCCAGCCCATCTGCGCAGCCTCCTGTGCCAAGGTAGATAAGGTTCGAAGCCTTGTGGGGATGCTTGGAACAACCCGATTCCTGACGGAACGGGACCCGCAATCATCATCGTCAAAAGAAACTGCGAGATAGCTCCCCATGCCTGCCTTTCATCCTGCGCCCACACCCCGGATCGGCACCTGTGCCGGCCGTGAGGCGCGGGCGCAGCGTACAGCAGAGAAATTGCGTGCCGTCGACAAAATCGCCATTGTGGCTTTGTCGCTGTCGCTGCTCCTGGGTGGCTGCACCTCGGGCGGTGGCGAGAAGCCTCCCGTTACGATGCCGGCCACAATAGCCTCCTCCTCGGCCGGATTGGTCACCAGCGCACCGTTGGAAACTGCCACGGCCTCGGAAACCCTGCCGGTCTACTGGCTAGGACGCAGCAACGACGACGTCTTTCTCTACCGGGAATTCCGGTCCTCCAACAGCGCCGACGAGCCGATCGTTACCGCGCTGCGAACCATGATGGCCGACAAGCCTTTGGACCCGGACTACTTCTCGCTCTGGAACGAACCTTCACGGTTAGGCGCGTCCATCTCGGCAAAAAATATCATCACAATTGACGTCTCAGCCGACGCCTTCGGACAAAAGGTAGATGCCGGCCTCGCCGAGCGTTCCATCTCGCAACTTATCTACACCGCCACCGCCGCTGCCGCCATGGCCGGACTGGTTGACACCACCACACCCATCCAAGTTTCCCTGCTGGTTGATGGGCACACCGGTTACAAAGCCTTTGGTCACGTTTCGCTGGACAAGCCGCTGACCCGCAACCCCTCTTTTGTGGCGCCCGTGTGGATTATTGACCCGGGCCATGGCGCCACCTACAAAGAGGTGCCCCTGAAGGTGATTGGCCAGGGAGTTTCCCCCACCGGCACATTGGCATGGTCCTTGTCACTCATGAAGGACGGTTCAGTGTCCGGGGAATACCTCAGTGGAACAGTGAAAATCCCGCAAGGCCCAAATGAGTTGGGTGAGTTCACCTTCAACTTGGTTCCCCCGCCCGGCACCTACCAGCTCTCAATTTACATCGATGACCCCTTGCAACCAGGCCGTAAAATCGGACTCGATACCAAAGTGGTCACCATCGCCAAGCCCTAAGCCAGCGGGAACCTTCCAGCTACCGGATCACTGAGCCCACGCGCGTAGCTGTCACCAGCGTCCAAGCTCTTGGCTCAGAAGTACGACGGCGGCTGGTCCGGCAGTCGAAGAGCGCAGGACATGGCGGCCCAAGAGGGCGGTCCGCGCCCCGGCAGCTATGAAAGCCTCAACTTCGGCGGCACTCATGCCGCCCTCGGGCCCGACAATCATGAGCACCGTGTGGGGCGCCGTGGCAGCCGCATCGGCACCGCCCGCAACTGTACCTCCCGCGTGGTGCTCAGCCAGCGCTTCCTGCCATTGACGGGCCACCGCTGCCACTGAATCTGTCGCGTCTTCATGCAGAATCAGGGCCAGATCAGCAGCTGCAATCTGTTCACAGACTCCTGTTGTTCCCAGCAGAGCACCAACCTCCGGGATGGTGGAGCGCCGCGCCTGCTTGGCCGCCGCGGCAACTACCTGCCGCCACTTCTGTGGCCCCTTGACGGCCTTGTCCATCTTCCAGCGCACAATGGAACGCTCCGCCTGCCATGGCGCCACCGCATCTATGCCCAGTTCGGTGGCCATTTCGATGGCCAACTCATCCCGGTCACCCTTGGCCAGTGCCTGGATCAGGGTGAAGGTGATGGGTTGGGCAGATTCGCGGAGAACATCGAGAATCTGCACCGTCAGCAGCCCCTTCTCAGCGCTGCTGACGGTGCAAGATAGACGCAACCCAGCGCCGTCGCACAGGTCAACTGGCTCGCCTAAGGTGAGCCGTTTGACGGTGGTGGCGTGCCGGCCTTCGTCACCGCCCAGAGTGTAACTTGAGCCGGGAAGAAGCCCGGCAAGCTCTGCGGGGTCGGCGTAGAAGACTGGATTGCTCATGGCGTTTAGAGGTTGCCGAGCTTGTCACGCAGCTTGGCGAACATTCCACCGCTGGAGACGAGCTTTCCTTCGCTGAACGTTTCCCCGCGCAAGGCGGCAAGCTGCTTCAGCAGGGCTTCCTGTTCGGCGTCAGGCTTGGTGGGAGTTTCCACGTGGATGTGCACCTTCAGGTCTCCACGACCGAATCCGCGCAGGTGGGTTACACCCAAGTTGCGCAGGTTGATGACTTCCCCAGCCTGAGTTCCGGGCTTGATGCTGATGGGCTGTTCGCCGTCGAAGGTTTCGAAGTTCAGCTCGGTGCCCAGTGCAGCAGCGGTCATGGGGACGCTGAGAGTGGCGTGCAGATCGTCACCTTCACGCATGAAGTTCGGGTCATTGTTGACCTTCATTTCCACGTACAGGTCACCTGAGGGGCCGCCGGCGGGGCCAGCCTCGCCCTGATTGGCCAATTGGATGCGCGTACCGGTGCCCACACCGGCCGGAACCTTGATGGTCAGGGTGCGGCGATCGCGGACACGGCCTTCGCCCATGCACTCGTTGCAGGGGTCAATGATCATGGTGCCGAAGCCCTGGCAGGAGTTGCAAGTGGCCAGCGTCATGACATTGCCGAGGATGGAGCGCATGGGACGCTGGATCTGGCCAGCACCGTGGCAAATATCGCAGGTGGTCGGCGAGGTGCCCTCCCGGCAGCAGCTGCCTTCACAGGTGGGGCAGGTGATGGCGGTGTCGATTTCGAGCTTTTTGTTCACACCGAAGACGGCCTCGCGCAGTTCTACGCGCACCGTGATGAGGGCGTCCTGGCCTCGCCGCATGCGTGATGCGGGACCGCGTCCCCCGCCACCACCGCCGGCACCACCGAAGAAGGTCTCAAAGATGTCCTGGAAGGCGAAGCCTTCGCCGCCAAAGCCGCCGCCTCCGCCGCCAACATCGTTGCCGTTTTCATTGCCCGTGGTGTCGTAGACACGGCGCTTCTGCGGGTCCGAGAGCACCTCATAGGCGTGCGTGACGGCCTTGAAGCGGTCCTGAGCATCCGGGGCGTCGTTGACGTCCGGGTGCAACTTGCGGGCAAGCTTGCGGTAGGCCTTCTTAATTTCCTCGGCCGTTGCGTCGCGGGCGACGCCCAATGCATCGTAATGGTTACTCAAAGTGTTGCTCTCTTTTGTTGAATCGGTGGCCGCTTAGCCGGCCAAAATTCTCGATAAGTACTGGGCCACGGCGCGAACGCTGGCCATCGTGTTGGGGTAGTCCATCCGGGTTGGGCCGACCACTCCGAGCTTGGCGTTCTCGCCAGGCACATAGCTGGTGGCCACCACAGAAGCTTCCGCCAGTGAATCGTGAGGGTTTTCACGGCCAATCACCACAGCCATGCCCAACGAGTCCTGAGCCATTGCTTCCAGCAGCCGCAGCAGTACGACCTGCTCCTCTAGAGCGTCCAAGACGGGGCCAATGCTCAAGGGGAAATCATTGTTGGACCGGGCAAGGTTGGCCGTCCCTGCCATGACAATGCGGTCTTCTCGGGCGCTGTGCGCCAAAATCGCCAGACCTTGGGCCAGCCGTGCAGCCGCAGCCTGCTCAGCTACTGGAACCTCGAGCGGAATCCTGACCACCGCAGCAGGAAGTTGGGCCACAGTCAGTCCGTTCAGACTAGCCATGAAGAGTCTCCGCAACCCGGCGAGAATGTCCTCATCTACGGCGGCACCTAGGTCAATCACGTTCTGTTCCACTTTGCCCGAGGCGAGGATCAGCACCACCAGCACCTGGTGAGCCGCTAATGAAACGAATTCGATGTGCCGTACCGTGGCTGCTGTGGTGCGCGGGTACTGAACCACAGCCACCTGGTTGGTCAGCTGTGCCAGTGTCCGTACGGTG
Organism: Specibacter sp. NPDC078692; assembly: GCF_040686835.1. Taxonomy (NCBI): domain Bacteria; kingdom Bacillati; phylum Actinomycetota; class Actinomycetes; order Micrococcales; family Micrococcaceae; genus Specibacter; species Specibacter sp. NPDC078692. The sequence continues at coordinate 162,050 of NZ_JBFBLV010000003.1, read as the reverse complement.
CGTTCCAAAACGTCGTCAAGATCGGTGGGACCGTCCAACAGTACCGAAATGGCGCGCCGCTCGGCTGCTGAAAGTGGCTTGACCGAAGCCAGCTGATCGACGAAGAGCCGGTAGCCCTTATCGGTGGGAATGCGCCCGGAACTGGTGTGCGGAGCGGTAATCAGCCCCTCTTCCTCCAGTGCGGCCATGTCATTGCGGATGGTGGCACTGGAGACGCCCAGGTGATGCCGTTCCACCAAAGCCTTGGAGCCGACAGGTTCACGTGAATGCACATAATCTTCGACAATGGCGCGCAGAACTTCCAATTTCCGTGGTTCACTCATGCTCGGCACCTCCCTTCAGCCTTCTCACCGTAACTTTGCCCAAACTTCACCGCGTCACTTCAGCGCATCAGCTTTCCACCGAGTACGCCCAGTGGCTCTTGATAACTAACTTTTAGCACTCTACCCAACCAAGTGCTAAGTCTAATACTTTTTCAGACCACCCACCCATGGCTTATCGACACCCCGCGCGCACACGCCATGCCCCTATACGGCTAGTGCCACGAGGGCGGGCACAGCACGCGATAGCATGGCTTTTCACCCTGTAGCGTTCGCCATGAGCGTTGCCTTGAGCGTCAAAAGTCAGGTTTCTCCATGCATTTCAATGACGTACCTCACCACCAGTGGGGCCCCCTGGACCTCAGCGCCCCGCCAGAACGGGTGTTGCGCAAGGTGGAGGCCCGTTCGGGTCTCGTCGTCGAAGACGTGCAAACAGGCTGGGTGGGAGCTGTGGTGCGGCTGGAGAAATCCGGCGGCATGCACATTGTGGAACTCGCCGATCGACGTGAGAAGATCCGCGCCTTCCCACTCGGTTTCGGCTTCCTGCTGGAAGGCGAACCCATTGAACTCATCGCCCCCACAGCGGCTGGCGCACCCAAGCAGGTCTTGCGTACCGCTTCAGGTTCCGTCAAGGTCACCGGGGACCGTGCCAAGGTTGCCAAAGCCAGCCGGATCTGGGTCGAGGGCAAGCACGACGCCGAACTCGTCGAGAAAGTCTGGGGAGATGATCTGCGGGTGGAAGGAATCGTTGTAGAACCGCTGCGAGGCATTGACGACCTTGCCGCCGCCGTGGCCGACTTCAGACCCGGACCCAACCGCCGTTTGGGCATTTTGGTAGACCACTTGGTGCCAGGCTCCAAGGAAACTCGAATTGTGGCCAATCTCATGCAGAAGCCTGGCGTTCGGGCGAACGTCCTCGTCGTTGGACACCCGTACGTCGATGTCTGGCAGGCCATCAAACCTTCCACTCTGGGCATCCCTGCATGGCCGATTATCCCGCGGACTATGGAGTGGAAGGCGGGTATCCTCCAAGCTTTTGGCTGGCCGCACACAACTGCCGAAGACATCGGTCTGGGCTGGCAGCGATTGCTTTCACGGGTGAGTTCCTACTCCGATCTGGAGCCTTCACTGCTGGGTCGTGTCGAGGAAGTCATTGATTTCCTGACAGCACCCGTATCCTAGAGGCAGGGCAATGATCTTTCACGCCCGTAGCTTCGCACGCTGAAAGGCCTGAAACTGTGAGCCACCCGGCCAACCAGAAGAACCAAAATAACGAAAATGGCGCCGTACCATTGCAGCCCCTCACACCGTCTGAAGACAAGCAGTGGGCTTTCATGTCACATTGCGGTGGCATTTTGGGTTGCGTTCCATCACTTTTGATTTACAAGTTCATGGCGCCCCGCGGCCGTTTTACGGCACAGGAATCCAAGGAAGCCCTAAACTTCACTTTGATCCCCACCATTGTGGCGGTCTTGTTGAACATCCTGGCTTTTGTCATGCAGCTGATCAACCCGGGCTCAGGCACGGCATTTTCCCTGCTGGCACTGCTGATCTGGGCTTTCCTGACCGTCTTCGCCATCATTGGCGCCGTGCGGGTCAACAACGACCAGCCGTACCGCTACCCGTGGAATCCGCGCCTAATCAAGTAACGCGTAGCCAACAAACTCCGAAGTTAAAAGCAAAAGTTAAAAGCAAAGGGGGCTAGCTCACTAAGAGCTAGCCCCCTTTGTGTATGCCCGGAGATCCTGCTAGTCCAGGAGCGCGCGGGTTACAGCGTCACCCAGTAGCCGCCCCTTGAGAGTGAGTACTAAAGTCCCGGCGAAGGCCTTCACTGGGTCAACGAGTTCCCCAGCTATGAGCCCGGCAACTGCCTTGCGGGCAGCCGGAGACAGTGTCTCGATAGCCAGGCCCTGTTTCAATCTAGAGACCAGCATGATGCGTTCAAGCTCACGGGTATCAGCGTCAAGGGTTTCGCGCCCGGCCGCCGGCGATTCGCCCTTGTCCAGGCGGTTTGCATATGCCGTGGGGTGCTTGACGTTCCACCAGCGGACGCCACCCATATGTGAGTGTGAGCCAGGCCCGATCCCCCACCAGTCGTCCCCGCGCCAATAAGCCAGATTGTGCTGGCACGCGTCCTGCGGTGTCCGGGACCAGTTGCTGACCTCGTACCACGACAGGCCGGCCTCTTGAAAGAGGCGATCAGCCAGTTCATATTTGGCGGCGTGGTCGTCGTCGTCAATGTTGGGGACCTGACCGCGGCGGATCTGGGCAGCCAACTTAGTGCCTTCCTCCACAATCAGGGAGTAGGCAGAAATGTGGTCCGGCTCGTAGCTCAGCGCTGTGCGCACCGAGGTTTCCCAGTCCGCGAAGCTCTCCCCCGGCGTGCCGTAGATCAAGTCGACACTGACCCGCAGGCCAACTTCGCGTGCCCAGGCAACCGCCTGCGGGACCTTCTCCGGGTTGTGGGTGCGGTCCAGCACCTTGAGCACATGCGGCACTGCCGATTGCATGCCGAAGGATACGCGAGTGAATCCGCCGTCGAACAGTTCTTGAAGTGACTCACGGGTGACCGAATCCGGGTTAGCCTCGGTGGTCACCTCGGCGCCGTCCTCAATGCCCCACTGCGCGATGGCAGCACCCAAAATACTGGTCAGATCGCTGGCAGGCAGAAGCGTGGGTGTGCCACCGCCGAAGAAGACGGTGCTCAGCTTTCTGGCGGGCAGACCGGAGGCCACCATGGCGCGGGCAGCAAATTCCACCTCCCGCACAGCGGTTCCGGCGTAGGCATCCTGGGATGCGCCACCGCCGAGTTCGGTGGCCGTGTACGTGTTGAAATCGCAGTAGCCGCAGCGCACAGCACAAAAGGGAATGTGCACGTACAGGCTAAATTTGCGGCTCTCAGCGCCGACGGCGGCCTGCGCGGGCAGGACGCCGTCGGCCGGAGCCGGATCCCCGAGGGGCAGTGCAGATGGTGTCACTTCTTTGCTTTGTCCTTGGGTGATTCACTGGTGGTCAAGGCGGCAATGAAGGCTTCCTGCGGGACTTCTACGCGGCCCACCATCTTCATGCGCTTCTTGCCTTCCTTCTGCTTTTCAAGCAGTTTGCGCTTACGCGAAATATCGCCACCGTAGCACTTGGCCAGAACGTCCTTGCGGATGGCGCGGATGCTCTCGCGAGCGATGATGCGTGCACCAATAGCCGCCTGAATGGGCACCTCAAACTGCTGGCGCGGGATGAGCTCACGCAGCTTGCCGGTCATCATGACACCGTAGGCGTAGGCCTTTTCGCGGTGCGTGATGGCGGAGAATGCGTCAACCTGCTCACCCTGGAGGAGGATGTCGACCTTGACCAGATCGGCGACCTGATCGCCGTCGGCCTTCCAATCCAGTGAACCGTAACCACGGGTCTTGGACTTCAAGATGTCAAAGAAGTCGAACACAATCTCAGCCAACGGCAGGCGGTAACGGATCTCAACGCGGTCCTCGGAGAGGTAGTCCATGCCGCCAAGGATTCCTCGGCGGGTCTGGCACAGCTCCATGATGGCACCAACAAACTCGGTGGGGGCCAGGATGGTCGCGGCCACCATGGGCTCGCGCACTTCGGCGATCTTGCCCGAGGGGTATTCGCTGGGGTTGGTAACGTGCACAACCTTTTTGTCTTCCAGCGTGACCTCGTACTCCACGTTGGGAGCTGTGGAGATCAAGTCCAGATTGTGTTCGCGCTCCAGGCGTTCACGGGTGATTTCCAGGTGCAGCAGCCCCAGGAAGCCAACGCGGAAACCGAAGCCCAGTGCAGCCGAGGTTTCGGGTTCGTAGACCAGCGCGGCGTCATTGAGCATGAGCTTCTCGAGCGCATCACGGAGCACCGGGTAATCGGTACCGTCCATCGGGTACAGCCCGGAGAAGACCATGGGCTTGGCGTCGTGATAGCCGGCCAAGGCCTCGCTGGCAGGCTTGTGGAAGGTGGTGACGGTATCGCCCACCTTGGACAGACGCACATCCTTCACACCTGTGATCAGGTAGCCCACTTCGCCAACGCCCAGACCCGTGGAGGGCTTGGGTTCAGGCGAGCTGACACCAATCTCCAACAGTTCGTGCGTGGCTCGGGTGGACATCATCTGAATCTTCTCGCGCGGGCTCAGGCTGCCGTCGATGACACGGACGTAAGTGACCACGCCGCGGTAGGTGTCATACACAGAGTCGAAAATCATGGCACGGGCCGGGGCGTTAGGATCACCCACAGGAGCCGGCAGGTCACGGACGATCTGATCCAACAGCGCTTCCACACCGACGCCGGTCTTGCCGGAAACCATCAACACATCTTCGGGCTTACCGCCGATGAGGTTGGCAAGCTCGGCCGCATACTTCTCAGGCTGGGCGGCCGGCAAGTCAATCTTGTTCAATACCGGGATGATGGTGAGATTGTTTTCCATAGCCAGGTACAAGTTAGCCAGCGTCTGGGCTTCAATGCCCTGCGCGGCGTCCACCAGCAAGATGGCACCTTCACAGGCGGCCAAGGACCGGGAAACCTCGTACGTGAAGTCCACGTGACCCGGGGTGTCAATCATGTTCAGGCAGTAAGAAGTGCCATCAACTTCCCAGGGGATACGAACAGCCTGGGACTTGATGGTGATGCCACGCTCACGCTCAATGTCCATGCGGTCAAGATACTGCGCCTTCATGTCACGCGGCTGAACAACTCCAGTGAGCTGAAGCATCCTATCGGCCAAGGTTGATTTACCGTGGTCGATGTGCGCGATGATGCAGAAGTTCCTGATGATCGCCGGATCAGTCGCGGCGGGCACCGGGGCAGTGCGGGCCATGGGTGACACTAGGGTTCCTTACTGTTGCATGAACGCAGGGATAACGGCTGATGCGCCGAACCGTGCAGGGGATGTGACCGCGCGTTGCACGGCGGACACTCATTGCCATCAAGTCTCCCACGTTTACCCCGCCACGAGAGAACCCGCCACCCACAAGAGCCCCATCGGTACCTAGCTATTCGTTACCCTAGAAACCATGGCATCGACTTCCGAGCAAATTTTCAAGTTCCTCCGGTCTCTGGCAGGCGCATTCCTCAGCCCCGGGAAAACCTCCCAGCCAAGGAACTCCTCCACCAAAACCCGGCCCGGCACCAAGGCGTCAGGTTCCTCCAGCGCAAGACCAGCGGGCCGCCCCGCCGCCCGGCCGACGTCGGGCTCCCCCACCAGCGGACTCAGCGCACCTTACCCGGGAGACTTCCGCGGCACGGCTACCGTCAGCTATTCACCCAAGCCCGACGGCGTGGCGGACCCCGGGGAAATCGTGTGGACGTGGGTGCCTTATGAAGAAGACCATGGCCAAGGCAAGGACCGGCCCGTCCTGATCGTAGGCAAGTCTGGGAAGTATCTGCTGGCGCTGATGATGACGAGTAAGGATCACAGTGATGATCATCGCGGCGACAACGACTACATAGACATTGGTTCTGGTTCCTGGGACAAGCAGGGACGCGACAGTGAAGTGAAGCTGGACCGAGTTTTGCAGGTCTCTGCCCGCGACCTGCGACGCGAAGGATCCATCTTGGAGAAGAAACGCTTCAACGCGGTAGCTACCGGCCTGCGCCAACGACACGGCTGGAAGTAAGCCGCACTAGTTGCGGGGACAAAATCTGATAAACTTGTTGCTTGTGTGTATCCGTGCAGGTCGGCGGATGCAACAGCTTGGCCAGACGTTCACCATAATTCGAGCATCCCCACGCCGCTGTCGACGGCCAAGCTACGCCCTCTACGACCGAATTTACGTATCAAAAGAGAGTTATACATCGTGGCTAATATCAAGTCCCAGAAGAAGCGCATCCTGACCAACGAGAAGTCGCGCCAGCGCAACCTCGCCGTTCGTTCAGGCGTCAAGACCGCTGTCCGTGCAGTCAACGTGGCACTGGTTGCAGGCGACAAGGATGCAGCAGCAGCCGCACTGGTGAATGCCGGCCGCAAGCTGGATAAGGCTGTCAGCAAGGGCGTCTTGCACGCCAACAACGCTGCCAACCGTAAGTCAGCACTCGCTTTGAAGGTTAACGCCCTCTAAGAGAAGCTGATCCGCTTCGCAACTCAAATGTTGGACCCTCACCGTTCTGGTGAGGGTCCTTCATTGTTTAAGTCAGCGTTTATTCATGGTTACAGCGTTTATTGGGTTAGCGGCCAGCCCTCACGCGATTCCGGGGTTAGCGGCCAGCCCTCACACGATTCCGGGGGTTAGCGGCCAAAATGTGGGTACATCCCGGGTGCGTCAGTGGCTTCTTTCGATCGCCATCTTCGAGTCGCCATATCTGGCCCCGAAAATGCGACTAAAGGGGCCACATCTGGCGACTCGAGTGCGGGGGTTAGTGGTTAGCGGCCAAAATGTGGGTACATCCCGGGTGCGTCAGTGGCTTCTGCTTCGAAACAGCAGATGATGCGCTGAACCTGTTCGAGACTGCAGAAGACGCGACAAATTCGCGATTTTCATCGCATCATCCGCGTTTTCAAATCCAGCCCGTACCAGCCCTTAACCACATAGCGGCCGCCCGTCGATTCCTGCTCTAGCGCCGGGCCGCAGTGGCAATCACGGTCACGGCTCGCTCCACGGCATAGACCGGATCTTTCGCCGCTCCCTTGACCTGGGCGTCGGCCTCGGCCAGCACCTTGATGGCAGTCACCAATGCTGGTCCGCTCCAATGCCCGGCGTCACGGCGTGCTGCATCGACCTGCCACGGGCTCATGCCGAGTTCGCGGGCGAGCTGGGCGGAACTGCCACGGAGCGAAAACACCTTGGCTACCTGCCGTACCTTCATGGCCAACGCTGCTACGAGCGGGACCGGATCCACTCCTGTGGCGAGGGCGTGCCTGAGCGTGGACAAGGCCACGGGGGCGTTGCCGGCGAGAGCAGCGTCAGCCACCCGGAAAGCTGTGGCTTCGACCCGGCCGCCGTAGTATTTATCGACGTCGTCGCTGCTGACCATGCCAGTGGTGTCGGCTATCAGCTGGGAACATGCTGCCGCCAATTCCGAGAGGCTTGCGCCCACGGCTGCCACCAAGGCCCGGACGGCCTGCGCATCGATCCTGCGCTTATTCAAGGTGAACTCAGCACTGACAAACTGTGACTTCTCGGCATCCTTTTTCAGCGGCTGGCACTCGATGCGAGGAACTCCGAGAGCTTTCAAAGCATCCAGCAGTTTCTTCCCGCGGGTGCCGCCGCTGTGGGTCAACAGTAGTGTGACATCAGGGGCGGGGTCCTTGATGTAGGCCAAGGCGTCCTGCAAGAAATCGTCACTCATGCTGGCCAGACCGGACACCTCAATGAGCTTGGGCTCACTGAACAGCGACGGGCTGGTGACCATGCTCAATTTGCCCGCTGTGTAGGCGGCAGCATCGAGCGAGGTCAATTCGATGGCCGGATCCTGTGCCCGCAGCTTCCTGCGGAGATCGTCGGTGGCCCGGCTGGCAATGAAGTCTTCGGGGCCGAACAGGAGCACCACCGGTGCCAGCGGAACGTCACGCCAGTCGGCACCGCCGGTAGGCCGCTGGGTAGTTCTCGGAGCCGGGCTCACTGGCCGCTTCCTGTCCACTCAATATTCACAGCATCTACTGTGCCACTGACGGCCGCTGATTCCCAACCAGCACGACGGCGTTCGGCCCACCGGCGTGTCGCGGCTGGCCCCGTCGCGGCATGCCCAGTCGCGGCATGCCCAGTCATGGCTGGCCCGGTCTCATAGTTGAAGTACCGCCGCGCTCCACCAGGCTGCTGCTCCAGTGGCGAAGACCACTGCAGCAACAAACCCGTGGCCGCGCCACCGCGCTGGCAGCAGGGCTCGCATCCGCGCAGCAATAGCCCGAGCCCGCTCTTTCTCCACCACAGCAAACAGCACGGCTAGTACCGCAGTATTCAGCAGTGACATAAGCACAACTCCTTGGACGCCCGAAGGCCAAGGCAGGCTGGCCGCGGGCCAGGCCGACAGCGTGCGCGCCACGACAGCCACCCACCACGCTCCGAGCCCGCTAATGGCTGCACAGAGCGCGGCCAGCGGAGGAAGCACAGTGGCCACCACCATGCCCAGTGTGCCTACCGTAGTTACGAGTGCCACCACCGGGGCCGCCAGCATATTCGCAGGAATGGTGTACGGCGTTAACCGGGCCTGCAGCAGCACAATGACGGGTGCACAGAACAGTTGAGCCGCTAAAGGAATGGCGACGGCCTGCGCCAACCACAGTGGCAGCATGACAGCCAACCACCGCACGCACCGCTGACCCAGAAGATGCAGCCCCAAAGTGGCCAGCACGGAAAGGATGAAAGCGTAGTCGGCGGCAAGCCAAGGATCGGCCAGCAGCAGCACCACGATGGAGACCGCCAGCAGTGTTCCCACCCTTTTGGGCCGTCCGCCCAGAATAGCCATGGCTCCGATGGCCCCCATGACGGCAGCCCGCAGCACGCTGGGATCCGGGCCCACCACCAGAACAAATCCCAGCAGGCCTAGACCCGAGGCGGCAAAGGCCAGACTCCGCGGTGACCGGAGCGTCCGCAGGCCCAGCATGAGGGAAGCCAATATGAGGGTGCAATTGGCTCCGCTGACCGCTGTCAGATGTGTGAGGCCAACCACTTGCATGGAGTCATCGAGGCTACTGTCCATACCAGCGCGGTCCCCCATGACCATCCCCGGCAAAAGTCCTGCAGTATCATCGGAATTCTCTGCCCATACTGTCTGCACCGCCGCAACCCAGGAGCTGCGGATAGCGGTGACGGCCGCTTGCGACCCACCTGACGCGGACGTTGGCGACTGTGGAATGGTGGACGGGCGAAGGAACCCGGCGACAGACTCGTGTCCTCCTGCTGGCGTAATGGAACCGGCAGTCACAGCACTGTCCCCAGGTTGGAGACCGGCCCATTCCGTCCCTGCAACAACTCGAATGGGCAGCCTGCCCGCCATGGTCTTGCCCTTGGCCTGAGCCTGGACCACTACGGCGTCGAAGGCCACCCGTGGCGGTCCGTTACCCGCGCTCAAGCGTCTAGGTGCGGTCTCCACTTCTATGGTGAGCACCAACACCTCACCTCGTTCCACAGCCTGATCTATTGGAGAAGCCGCCGCGCCCCAGGAGCGTAGCGCCGCCGACGCCAAGACGCCCAGAATACAGACAGCGGCCAGAATCACCGTGGGTGCCGCTGCTCGTAGTAGGGCCAATGCACCACCACTCCGCGGAGCCCACCTCGCCCTACTCGGTCTGCTCACCCGCCCCGCATTACTGGCCCGGCTGGACCTACTAGTTGGCATACGCGACAGCCGACGCCATTGGGTAGCCGCAAAGGCTGCCAGCAGGACCGTAACGAGCACCAGCGCGCAACCAGCAGTCAGCTCCCAGGGCATCATCATGGCGGCAGCAGCTGCCGCCCAGGTCCCCACAACGGCAGGAAGCAGCCGGGCATCGGCCCTCCTATGCAGCTCACTCTCGGCCTGTCCAGCATGCGCATCGGCAACGCGACGCCGCAGATCCTGCAGGTGCAACAACAAACGAATCCGTAACGGTTTGGCCCGCACCGGCTCTGGGTCCCCGACGGCGGCACGAGTAAACCGGGCCCAGCGCGGTTCACGGACCCTCATCAGACGGTGACCAAATCACGCAGGCCGGCCAACAGCTTGGCACCAATCCCAGCAACCGCATCGAGAGCGTCGACAGTGGCAAACTTTCCGTGGTCAGTACGCCACGTGATGATCCGCTCGGCGAGAACGGGGCCAACACCTGGCAGGGTTTCCAACTCAGCCGCAGAAGCTGAGTTGAGATTGAGCTTTCCCTGCGCCCCGGAAGGAGCGCTACCCACCGCTCCCTGTGATTGGCCCGGCACCTGCGGTGCCCCCGGATTGAGCGGCAAGGCAGCCGCCTGCTCTTGGGTGGGTATGAACACCTGCACGCCATCAAGCAGTGGAGCCGCCAAATTCAAGGCTGCTAGTTCGGCTGAGGGAAGTGCTCCCCCGGCGGCCTCAACCGCTTCAAAGACCCGGCTACCCGGTGCCAGCGAGAACACTCCGGGATGATTCACAGCCCCTGCAATATGCACCACCAATAGCGTCTGCTCTGTGGATCCTTCGGAGTTATCTGTTCCGCCAACAGCCGCGGCGCCCTGAGAACTTCCTGGGACACCCGTCGCGGGACCAATAGCGCCTGTGGCATCAGCGGCACCGACGGCTCCAGCCGCCCCCGCAGATTCAGCCAGAGATGCATCCAAGGGTGGGACGGCTACTTTTCCTGCGGTTTCAGTGACCAGCTGCGCCGAAGCATTCTGCACTCCCGCCGATTCAATCCACAAGACACCCAGCGCAGCAGCCACCATTGCTAAGACCACTACTAAGGAGCGCACGGGAACAACCCATCGGGGCCCCTTCCAGCGACTTAAGCCTCGACGACGAGCCGCGCCGCTGCCAGCCTCAGAGTTGCCTGTGTCGAAATCACCGAAACCAGCACCGAAACCACCACCGCGACCATCGCCAGGGCCGGCACCACCAGCAGCGTCAGAGCCACGGCCGGCACGATTGCTCGCCTGCCGCATCCGCTGGACTTGTGGGCTGCGCTCTTCCATGGACCTACCGTAGGCCTCCCGGCGGCTACGAACATGACCGTTGGGCGCTTTTGTGAGGAGCTAAGGAGCCAGCTCCTGCTGTGGAGGAACGTGTGCCCCCGACACCACCACAACCAGGACACCCAGACCCGCGTGAGCAGCCAGAACAGCCGGCAAACGTGTCAATGTGGCACCAGCCAGCCCTGGTGAGCCAGCCGCCAAGGAATCACCGAGCGTGCGCGCCTGAGACTCATTGCCAAAATGATGCAGACTGATCCGGGTCTCGGCCGCGCCACGTGCCGCAATTTCGGCTGCGGCCAGCGCTTCAAGACGGGCTATGGCTTTGGCAGCCGTACGCACCTTTTCCAAGGGAACAATAGCGCCGTCCTTAACCCCGAGGATGGGCTTGATATCCAGCACTGTCCCAAACCATGACGAAGCAAGGCTGATGCGGCCGCCACGGCGCAATTGCTCAAGGCTTGGCACATAGAAGTAGATCTCGGTAGTGGACAAAGCGCTCTGCGCGGCAGCAATCACGGCTGCGGCATCTTCACCCCGCAGCGCTGACGACACAGCCGCCTGCACTCCCCCGCCCTGCCCCATGCCAACGGTTGCTGAATCCAACACATGAACGGGGATCGGCGAACGCTCTGCCGCCAGTTGGGCAGCATCCACTGTTCCCGAGAGTTTCTTTGACAGGTGGAGGGACACGATCTGTTCGAATCCGGCATTAGCCGCAGCCTTGTAGGCACGTTCAAACTGGCCCGGAGACGGACGCGATGTTTTGACGGGTTTGCCGGCTGCCAGCGCCAAAGAAATGTGGACTTCCAGTTCCGCATCATCATCTGAATACACGTTTTCGCCGATGATGAGCGGGATGGGCACCACTGTGAGCACTCCGGTGCCAGCAAGTTCGGCCACCCATTCCGGCGGTAGAGCCGCGGCAGAATCGGTCACGATGGCGATGATCGGCGCCGGCGGGCCCGCGGGCTCAGCTAAAAGCCCTGCGTCTAAGGGATCAATAGGGCTTATGGGTTTGGGGCGTATCCGGCCCACCTGCTGCCGCAGCCATGTGCGTGCCGCCGATGTCTCATTCATTGCCACCACCCCCTTCCCAAGCAGTCTCGTCCAAAAAGCCCAGTCCAAAAAGCCCCGTCCAACCAGTCCCGTGTAACAAGGTCCGCATATCCATCAAAAAACAAAGTGCCCTAGCCCAGTGAGGGCGAGGGCACTTTGCGTGGTGCTGCTTTTACGCGCTGTCTCTTCGCTGACTAGGCTGGAACCTAGGCTGGGACGATATTGACCAGCTTAGGCGCACGCACGATCATTGTGCGGATATCAAGGCCGCCAAGTGCCTTCTGGATCGTTTCCGAGGCCAAAGCCAGCTCACGGAGTTCGTCCTCGGTAATGTCCGGGGACACCTCCAGACGGTCCTTGACCTTACCCTTGATCTGAACGATCGCGGTGATAGTCTGCTGCACCAGGAGCGCCTGATCAACGGCAGGGAAACCGGCGTTGGCAACAGAGGCCGGGTGACCCAAGGTGTCCCACATGTCTTCTGCCGTGTAAGGGGCAAACAGGCTCAAGATGATGGCCACTGCCTCAGCAGCCTCACGCACGGCCGGGTCGGCTGCGCCGGCACCGGAGTCGATGACCTTACGGGTGGCGTTGACCAGCTCCATGAGCTTGGCGACCACAACGTTGAACTTGTGACCTTCCAGCAACGCCTTCGCGTCATGGACCGTGCGGTGCGTCAGGGAACGCAGTGCTGCGTCCCCGCTGGCGGCCGGGGTGCCCGGTTCGCTGGTTACATCACGGGCCAGGCGCCAGGCGCGGGCCAGGAACTTTGCCGAGCCCGACGGCGAAACATCCGCCCAGTCGACGTCGTCCTCGGGAGGGCCGGCAAAGACCATGGTGAGACGAACGGCGTCGACCCCGTATTTATCCAGCTGCTGGCCTAGGTCAACACCGTTGCCCAGTGACTTGCTCATGGCCTTACCGCCGTTGAGTACCTGACCCTGGTTCAGCAGTGCGCTGAAGGGCTCGGTGGCTTCCAGCAGTCCCAGATCGTGGATGACCTTCGTGAAGAAGCGCGCGTAGAGCAGGTGCAAAATCGCGTGCTCAACGCCACCCACGTACTGGCCCACGGGCATCCAGTCATTGACCTTGGCCGGATCGAACGGGCCGTCGGTGTAGTCCGGCGAGGTGAAGCGCAGGAAGTACCAGGAGGAGTCCACGAACGTGTCCATGGTGTCGGTGTCGCGCTTGGCCGGCTTGCCGCAGGAGGGGCACTCAACATTGACCCAGTCCGCGGCGGCAGCCAGCGGGCTGGTGCCCTTCGGAGCCAAAGCTTCGCCGCGCAGATTCTCCGGCAGGCGGACAGGCAGCTGATCGTCCGGAACCGCCACTTCGCCGCAATCGGCACAGTGAATGATGGGGATGGGAGTGCCCCAGAAACGCTGGCGGGACAGCAGCCAGTCGCGCAGGCGGAAGTTGACGAACTTCTCGCCCGTGCCCAACTTCTCCAGAACCGCAATGGCGGCCGGGATACCCTCAGCCTTGGACAGGCCGTTGAGCTCGCCGGAGTTGATGAGCGTGCCTTCGCCGGTGGAGGCGATCCACGTCTCGGCCGGATCTTCCATGCCGGTATCCAGCACAGCGCGGACGGGCAGGTCGAAAGCCTTGGCGAAATCGAGGTCACGCTGATCGTGGGCAGGCACGGCCATGATGGCGCCGGTGCCGTAATCGGCCAGCACGTAGTCGGCGGCCCAGACGGGCAGCTTCTCACCTGTCAACGGGTTGATGGCGTAGCGGCCCGTGAACACGCCGGACTTGGGGCGGTCGGTGGCCTGGCGTTCAATGTCGCTGAGCGCCTTAACCTGCTCGCGGTAGTCGCTCAGCGCCTCGGCGTGCTCAGCCGTGACCAAATCCAGCGCCAACGGCGCGTCGGCGGCCACCACGAAGAACGTTGCCCCGTACAAGGTGTCCGGGCGGGTGGTGAAGACCGTCAACTCCTGCTGGACCTTTTCCTCGCCAGCGGCCTCAATCACGAACGTGACGTGGGCGCCCTCGGAGCGGCCGATCCAGTTCTTCTGCATGGCCAGGACGCGGTCCGGCCAGTGGCCCTTCAACGCATCCATGTCATCGAGGAGGCGGTCGGCGTAGTCGGTGATCTTGAAGTACCACTGGTTCAGGGACTTTTTGGTGACGATGGTGCCGCAGCGTTCACAGGCGCCGTTGACAACCTGTTCGTTCGCCAGCACTGTCTGGTCCGTGGGGCACCAGTTCACGGGTGAGTTCTTGCGGTATGCCAGACCCTTCTCGTGGAAGCGCTTGAACAGCCACTGCGTCCACCGGTAGTACTCGGGGTCTGAGGTCTGCAGACGGCGTGACCAGTCCACGGAGATGGCGTAGCGTTTGAACGACTCCGCCTGCGTGTCAATGTTGGCGTAGGTCCACTCACTGGGGTGGGCGTTGCGCTTGATGGCGGCGTTCTCCGCGGGCAGCCCGAAGGAGTCCCAGCCGATCGGGTGGAGCACGTCATAGCCCAGCTGGCGCCAGTAACGCGAGACCACGTCTCCCATGGCAAACGCCTCGGCGTGGCCCATGTGCAGATCGCCCGAGGGGTACGGGAACATATCCAAGACGTAGCGGCGTTCTTTCGAGCCGTCGTCAAGGGGTGTGAAGACCTTAAGTTCGTCCCAGATGGCCGGCCACTTGGCTTCCATCGAGGCGAAACTGTAGACGCCCTCTTCGCTGTTCTCTTCAGTCTGGGACTGCACGCTCACGTACCCTGCCTTTTCGTTCATCATTGGCTTCTTGTTCCTTCTGGCCGGCTGGCTGGCTGGCTGACTGCTTACACACAAAAGCCCCTCGACATGGCAAGGGGCGCACCGCACTAGAAAGCGCGGCTAAATAAGAAGGAGAAATGTATGCACTCCCTCATTTTAGCGCACTTAAAGTACGACGGCGGGAGCCCACCGATTGCTCCTGTGGTGGGCTCCCGCCGGGGTACTTCAGAGTCCTCTAGAGGACATCTTCATCAACCCAGTCCATGGACTTGGTGACGGCCTTCTTCCAGAGCCGCATCTGGCGATCGCGCTCAGCGGGCTCCATCTGCGGCTCCCAACGCTTGTCCTCGGACCAGTTCGAGGACAGCTCGCCCAAGTCCTTCCAGAAACCAACAGCCAGACCAGCTGCATACGCTGCACCCAGAGCTGTGGTTTCGGTGACCTTGGGACGGATCACGGGGACACCGAGGATGTCCGCCTGGAACTGCATGAGCGCGTCATTGGCGACCATGCCGCCGTCGACCTTGAGCTCAGTCAGGTCGACACCGGAGTCGGCGTTGACGGCGTCGAGTACCTCGCGGGTCTGGAAAGCGGTGGCTTCCAGGGCGGCCCGGGCAATGTGATTCTTGTTCACAAAACGGGTCAGGCCAACGATGGCGCCGCGGGCATCTGCACGCCAGTACGGTGCAAACAAGCCAGAGAATGCGGGGACGATGTACACTCCACCGTTGTTCTCGACCGCTGCCGCCAGCTCCTCGACCTCGGGAGCAGACTTGATCATGCCGATGTTGTCGCGCAGCCACTGGATCAGTGAACCGGTGACGGCAATGGAGCCTTCCAACGCGTAGTGCGGTGCGGCGTCGCCGAGCTTGTAGCCGAGGGTGGTCAGCAGCCCGTTCTTGGAGTGAACAATTTCTTCGCCCGTGTTGAAAATCAAGAAGCAGCCGGTGCCGTAGGTGTTCTTGGCTTCACCTTGGTTGAAAGCGGCCTGGCCGAACGTTGCAGCCTGCTGGTCACCCAAGATGCCGGCAACGGGTACTTCGCGCAGCAGCTGGCTGCCGTGCACGTGTCCGTAAACCTCCGAGGAAGACTTGATGGCGGGCATCATAGACAGCGGCACGCCGAAGACAGCCAGGATTTCTTCGTCCCACTGCAATGTTTCCAGGTCCATGAACAGGGTGCGCGAGGCGTTGGTGACGTCGGTGATGTGCACGCCGCCGTCGGTGCCGCCGGTCAGATTCCAGGTGACCCAGGAATCGGTGTTGCCGAAGAGGAGATCACCGGCTTCCGCCTTTTCACGGGCACCGTCAACATTGTCCAGGATCCACTTGATCTTGGTGCCGGAGAAGTAGGTGGCCAACGGGAGGCCTACCTTCGCCTTGAAACGCTCCACGCCACCGTCTGCCGCCAACTCATCGACAATGCTCTGCGTGCGGGTATCCTGCCACACGATCGCGTTGTAGACCGGAACACCGGTGTTTTTGTCCCAAACAACTGCGGTTTCACGCTGGTTCGTGATGCCGACGCCGACAATGTCGTGCCGGGTCAGATTGGCCTGGGCGAGGGCGGTGCCGATGACCTCGCGGGTGTTGTTCCAGATTTCAGTTGCGTTGTGCTCAACCCACCCGGCCTTGGGGAAAATCTGCTCGTGCTCCAGCTGGCCGGTGGAGACAATGTTGCCGTCGTGATCAAAAACGATTGCGCGGCTGCTAGTGGTTCCTTGGTCAATGGCAATGACATACTGAGACATCTTTGTTTCCTTTGCTAATGATTCAAATACTAATGATCCAAATGACGAACAGTGGTTCAGGTTCAGACCTGGCGGTTTAGGCCACCACGAGCGGCAGCCATTGGGCCGCGGCACCGCCAAGGGCACCGCCGATCAGCGGGCCCACAACGGGTACCCAGGCGTAGCTCCAGTCACTTGAGCCTTTGCCCTTGATGGGCAACAGTGCGTGCGCAATGCGCGGGCCCAGGTCACGGGCCGGGTTGATGGCGTAGCCCGTGGGCCCACCGAGGGAAGCACCGATACCTACAACGAGCAGTGCAACGGGCAGCGGGCCGAGGCCGGCCGGACCATTGGCAAAGTGCAGGATGACGAAGACCAGAACAAAGGTGCCGATGACTTCGGTGACAACATTCCAGCCGTAACTGCGAATGGCAGGACCGGTGGAGAACACGCCCAGCTTGGTGGCTGCGTCCGGTTCACCGTCAAAGTGCTGCTTGTAGGCGAGCCAACAGGCTACGGCACCAATGAAAGCACCGAGCATTTCCGCACCGAAGTACATCATGGTTGAGGCGAAGGTAACGGCAACATCCGGTGCATACTCATCAGCACCGCTGGAGAGGATACCTACTGTTACTGCTGGGTTGAGGTGGGCACCCGATTTTGCTGCGACGAAGACACCGGCAAAGACTGCCAGGCCCCAGCCCCAGTTGACGAGTAGGAACCCGCCGGAATTGCCTTTGGTTCCTTTGAGCGCGACGTTTGCAACGACACCACAACCCAGCAGGGTGAGCATCATTGTTCCCATCACTTCGGATGCGAACACTATTCCAAGAGACATCTTTGACTCCAATTGGTTAGTTATTATGTGAAGGGCCGGCCCTTTTTGGCCGACCCTCTTGAGCCCCCTTCGCCCCCGGGGGCTTAGGCAATCAAGCAATCAAGCTTTGTACCTGGACGCCGTGGAAGCGTGCCAGAACATCGACGCTGTGGCTGATTTCCTGCGCCACTTTAGCCTCGTTCCAACCCAGCGGGCCTGCCAGCGCGGCAGCCGTCTCAGCCAGCAGTTCGCTGGTGACCAGGCCTCGGAACGCCAGCGAGGTGCGGCGAATCATGACGTCGATGAGGTGTCCAATTTGTTCGTTTTCCACCATGAACTCCACCTCACGGTCGCTGAGTTCATTGGTGGAATCGAAGACCGTGTCCACACCAGCGTTCAGGTAGGCCAGTACCTCATCGGCACGGGTTCCGTAGCGGGTCAACAAGACTCCCGCCCGAGCGGCGTCGACCGTTTTGCTGGTGTGCGAGGAAATCCACGCTTCAACGCCAGCGGTAGTTCCCGGGAAATTCACGCCGCCACCGATGGGCAGCTTGGCTGTGGAAACCTTTCGCGGCATGCCCAGGATTCCCAGGACATCGTTAGTCATGTGCTCGGACAAGGCGCGGAAGGTAGTCCATTTGCCACCCACCAGACTCAGCACCGGAACGGAGGTGCCGCCAATGGTGCGCTCGACGCGCTCAATACGGTAATCGCGTGAGACAAAGCCTGGCGCTGTTTCGTCGTGGCGCGGCAGCGGGCGAACGCCGGAGAAGCTGTAGACGATCTCTTCACGGGTCACCAAAATGTTGGGGAAGACGTGGCCAATGAGGTCGAAGAAGTAGTCAATTTCTTCCTCGGTGCAGACCGCATCCTTGGTCATGTCAGCGTTGACGTCCGTGGTGCCGACCAGCACCCTGTCGCCCATGGGGTAAATCAGGACGATCCGGCCATCAGTGTGTTCGAAGAAGATCTCGCGGCCGTTGCAAGCTGCCAGTAGTCCGGGGTGATCCAACACAATGTGTGAGCCCTTGGTGCCGCCCATGAAGCGAGTGGCTGCGCCCATGGCGGTGTTGGTCATGTCCACCCAAGCGCCGGTGGTGTTGACGATGACGTCAGCGTTGAAGACAAACGTCTCGCCCGTGAGCTGGTCGGTCAGTTCCACGCCGTCGGCTGTGACGGCAGTGGCGGCTACGTAGTTGGTGGCACGAGCCTTGGCCTCGGCGGCAACTGTGGCACCGGCGGCGGCAGAACCAGCGGCAGCGGATCCAGGCCTAGCGAGGCCGGCCTTTTCGCCGTCCTGGAGTACGTCCAAGGTCAGTCGCTCCGGGTTGTGCACCGAAGCGTCATAGTAGGTGGCGGCGTACTTCAGGTTGGCCGGCAGCTGAGGCAGTTCGGCAAGAGCCTTCTTGCGGCCCTTGAAATCGTGACGGGGAACTGTGCCGCCGTCGCGGGAGAAGGCATCGTAGAGGGTCAGGCCGATCTTGATCAAGAACGCGCCACGCTCCTGGGGCTTGCCCTGCTTGTGCGTCAGGAAACGTATGGGGGCGCTGAGGATGCCAGAGAAGGTGCTGAAGATGGGGATGGTGGTCTGCAGCGGCTTGACGTAGTGCGGTGCGATCTTTAGGAGGCCATTACGCTCGACCACAGATTCCTTGACCAAGCGGAATTCGCCATTTTCTAGGTAGCGGATGCCGCCGTGGATCATATGGGAGGATGCTCCGGAGGCGCCTTGACAGTAATCGCCGCGCTCTACCAAGGCCACGTCTACTCCTTGCAGAGCCAGATCGCGGAAGGTACCAACACCGTTAATGCCGCCACCAATGATCAAAACACTTGCACGCGGACGATCCTTCAGGGCCTGAACTTGGGCTCTCACAACCGTTGGGGTTTCTTCCGCTGAATTGTTAGTGCCTGCGTTGCCTAGGAGTCCCACGATGACCTCTTTCGAGTCCAGATAAATTGCGCCCTGCGCGCCTCTTCCCTTTATTGTTGGAACACTTGGAAAATATAGTCAACATGTTTGCACGAACGTGCAGAAAGGGGGAATGAACTGTGAGTTCCAAACGAACAAAACAGCAGGATGCTCTGCGGGCTGCACAAATGTACTACTTGCAGGATCAGACCATGGACGCCATTGCGCGAGAGTTAAGAACCTCCCGCTCTACAGTTTCCAGGCTGCTCTCCACGGCCCGTGACAGCGGCCTGGTGCAGATCCAAATCAAGACTCCTTCTGACAGAGCACCTGAATTGGAACGCGTCATTCGCAAGCGCTACCAAGTTGAAGTCCATGTTGTGCCGGTCTCGGACATGCTCAGTGAAGTTGAAGTCTTGGACCGGGTCAGCATGCAGGCGGCCCGCACCATCGGACCACTCGTCGACTCGAACGCCGTCATTGGTGTGGCGTGGGGCTCCACCGTCAGCACCGTTAGTCGCCACCTGACGCGTAAAACCACCCACGGCAGCACCATTGTCCAGCTCAACGGCGCAGGCAACACCCAGACCTCCGGCATCACCTACGCCTCGGAGATCGTTCGCCGCTTCGGCACGGCGTACGGGGCAAAAGTAGAACAGTTCCCTGTGCCGGCGTTCTTCGATCACGCCGCCACGAAAAACATGATGTGGCAAGAACGCAGCGTCCGGCGCATCCTGGACCTGCAAGAGCGCATGACCATCGCCATTTTCGGCGTCGGCTCCATGGATGCCGAAATTCCCAGCCATGTGTACTCCGGCGGCTACCTCGACACCACCGATCTGGATGCCTTGGACGCCAGCGGCGTCGCTGGGGATGTGGCCACCGTTTTCTTCCGCTCTGACGGAAGTGACGACGGCATTGTGCTCAACTCGCGCTCCAGCGGTCCTGACTTGGAAACCTTACGCAAGGTCCGGCGTCGTATCTGTGTGGTCTCCGGGCCCAAGAAAATCACTGGTCTGCGCGGGGCACTCGCCGCAGGCCTGGTCACAGATTTGATTCTGGATGAATCCACGGCTCGCGAACTGGTGGAGTTGTCCAGCCCCTCCAGCGATCCCATCTTCGGCTTCCTCAATGGACTGGACGGACTGTAGCGACGTCGAGGGACTTCATGGCTTGCAGGCCGCGCGCCCATGCCAACTCGGGGCCCGGACTGGGTAAAGTTGTGGGTATGCAACGCTCCCCCAAACAAACGCTCAATAACGGTGTCGAGATCGATGTTCTCGGCTACGGCGTCTATAAAGTTCCATCTGAGGACTGCGCGGACCTGGTTTCCACCGCCCTGGCCACCGGCTACCGAACCGTGGACACGGCAGTCCTCTACGGCAATGAGGAGGGTGTGGGCGCCGCGATCCGCACGGCGGTCGCCGCTGGCACGCCGCGCACGGACTTGTTCGTCACCTCCAAAGTGTGGAACACGGAGCAGGGCTACGACTCCACCTTGGCTGCCTTTGACGCCAGCATGGAGCGCTTGGGCCTGGACTTTGTGGACATGTTCCTGATTCATTGGCCGTGCCCCGAGAGGAAGCTGTTCATTCCTACCTACAAGGCGCTGGAAACCCTCTATCACGAGGGTCGAGTACGTGCCATTGGTGTGAGCAACTTCGAGCCGGAGCATCTTTCGCAACTGTTGGACGCCACCGATGTGATCCCTGCCGTGAACCAAATTGAGCTCCATCCGTGGCTGGCCCAGCACCGTCTGCGCGCCCTTCATGCCGAGCTGGGCATCACCACTCAGGCGTGGAGCCCCTTGGCCCGCGGCGCTCTATTGACCGACCCTGTGCTCTTGGCCCTGGCTGCCGAGACCGGTAAATCCGTGGCCCAGCTGGTGCTGCGCTGGCATGTCCAGTCCGGGCATCTGGTGATCCCCAAGGCCAGCTCCGCGGCCCGGATCGCTGAAAACCTCAACGTGTTCGACTTTTCTCTCACTGACGACCAGCTGACTGCCATCAATGCACTGGACCAGGACCGCCGTTCCGGCTCCAATCCGAATGATGTGAACTGATTTGTCTGCCAAGAACAGTTCATCCGCAAAGAGTCCATCCTTACAGAACAGTACGACGGCGCCCGCCTCACCCATCGCTGTTGATCTGGCGGACCGGGTCAGTACCCACATCCTGACTGTGGTGGGCACCCCCGTTCACTATTGGGAGTACGCCGCGGTATCGCCGTCGGCTGCCACCCGCACCATTGTTATGGTGCATGGTTTCCGTGGCGACCACCATGGGCTTGAGCGCGTGGTGGAGTTACTGCCGGAACACCGAATCATCATGGCCGACCTTCCCGGCTTTGGCGTCTCCCCCGCATTTGCTTCCGGCAGGCACGATATCCCCGGATATGGGGCCTTCCTTGCCTCATTCTTGGACGCACTGGAACTTGGCCCGAATACGGTGCTGTTGGGGCATTCCTTTGGCTCGATTGTGGTCAGCCACTTTGTTGCCGCTCATCCGCACCGGGTGTATCCACTGATCTTGGTGAACCCGATCGCCTCCCCCGCGTTGGAGGGTCCCAAGGGCGTCATGACCAAGCTGGCTGTGTTCTATTACTGGGCGTCGGCCAAGCTTCCGGCACGCCTGGGCAATGCGCTGTTGCGCAGCAAGCTCATTGTGTACGTCATGAGTGTGACCATGTCCAAGACACGGGACAAGCAATTGCTGGCGTTCATCCACGCACAGCACCACGCCTATTTCAGTGGCTTCGCCAACCGGGACATGCTGCTGGAATCATTTCAGGCCTCCGTCAGCGGCACCGTGCGGGAAGTTGCCACTTCTCTCACACTCCCGACCTTGCTGATTGCTGGCGCCCAGGATGAGATCGCCACCCTTCCTAACCAGCACAAACTGCTGGAGATCCTCCCCCAAGGCGAACTTGTCGTCATCGACGGGGTGGGCCACCTGATCCACTACGAAACACCCCAGCCAGCAGCAGCTGCCATCACTGATTTCTTTGAAAGGCACCCCGCCCCTTGAGCACCCCCACCGCGGCCACCACTGGCGAATCGGCCGGCAACCCAACGCCGTCATCTAAACCCAAGATCGTCATGGACGCCCGCTTTACGCGCATGGACCACCACGACGGGATCAGCCGTTACGGCGCAAGTCTCATGACCGCCGTCGCACCTTATGCGCAGGTGACCATGCTCATTCATGACGAACGCCAGCTGGCCCTGCTGCCGGATTTGCCGTGGGTGAAGATCAATTCACCGCTGAGCCCGCTGGAGCTGTTCGTGTCCCGGCACGTGAACAAGCTCGGCGCCGATCTGGTGTTTTGCCCCATGCAAACCATGGGCAGCTGGGGACGGAAATACCCGCTCGTCCTGACGCTGCACGACCTCATATACTATGAGCACCCCGCCCCTCCCGGCTTTCTCCCGGCACCGGTGCGTGTGCTGTGGCGGCTTTATCACAAGGCGTATTGGCCTCAACGGTTGCTGCTCAACCGTGCCAATGTGGTGGCCACCATCAGTAACACCACGCTGTCACTGATGCGTAAGCACAAGCTCACCAAGCGTCCCGTGCGCATCATTGGCAACGCACCGCAGGGTGAGCGGACGCCGCGGGATCCTGCGGTAGCTCCGGAGAAGACACTGACTTACATGGGCTCGTTCATGCCCTATAAGAACGTGGAAACGCTGATCCGCGGCATGGCCGAACTGCCTGATTTCACGTTGAACCTGCTCAGCCGGATCACCCCGGAGCGTCGCGCAGAGTTGTCGGCGCTGGTGCCTGCCGGGGCCTCGGTGGTGTTCCACAATGGCGTGACCGACGCCGAATACGATCAGCTGCTGCTGCGCACCACGGCCCTTGTGACGCTGTCCAAGGCCGAAGGCTACGGGCTGCCACTGGTGGAGGCCATGGAATTGGGGACACCCGTGGTGGTCGCTGACACCGATATTTTCCGTGAGGTGGGCGGTACTGCGGCGCACTATGTGCCAGCCGATTCACCGCACGATTTTGCCGCTGCCGTCCACGCCTTGGCTGACCCGACGGACTGGGCTGCTTGCTCTACTGCGTCCGTTGCCCAGGCGGCCACGTTCAGTTGGGATTCCTCCGCCCAGGAACTGCTAGGAATTGCGCAGGAGTTACGAAAGCAGCGATGACCCTTCCACTCATCCAGGTTCACAAGAAGCCTCGCTTCGGCCTACCCTGGTTGGAGCTTTTCCTAGGCATCGGAACAGTTTTCTGGTTCTCCTGACGTAAGTGTGGGTGGCGTTATTTCTGGTATGGGAGCTTGACGATGACAGGTCCGCAGGCGAGCATGATCAGCGTATTTTTGAAGGCGCACTAGCCATGGCATGGCATGGCGTATGGCCGATGACCTGGCCGCACGTACTCTGTCAGAGCGCCTTGGTGAGGAGTATGTGGCCGACTTCGAGAAACTCGAATTTCTGGTGAAGATGCTGTCCATTCGAGACACCGACGTCAACCGGCGTACAAGGTCCCTGCTTGATACAACACTTGGTCGAAATCCAACTTAACAGGCAAGCAATCAACCGGTTTAGTTTGTCGGTTTTTTGGTGGTTTTGCTGATGATTTTTTTGAGCCATTTCGGGTATTCGGGCCGGTCTGGTTCGGTGTTCAGTGGTGGCCGGTACTTGCCGCTGGGCGTGATCCAGCCGATCCGTCCGTCTTTGGTGAGTTGTGGTGTCCAGCCACGGAGCTGGATCCCGGCCCGTTCTGGTTCATCAATACACCGCCGACGACCACGGCGGTTCTTATCGTCCTTGAAGTGCTTCATCAGGTGATGGCGTTTACAGGCTGGGCGCAAATTCGCCATGGTGGATGGTCCGCCGAATTCAAAAGCACGCAAGTGGTCCAGTTCCGTGTCCATGACTGGGTTGGGGCAATTCGGTACATAACAACACCCAGCAAGGCCCTGCAACACCGCTCGCTCCGCCGCCCGCAACGTATACCGTTGCGGTTCCAGCGGTAACGCTTCCCCGGTGATCGGATCAGTCAAAACCCGCAAGAACGAGGAACTATTACTCAACAGCTTCCGCGCTACTTCCTCCGGCACAGGACCACCCTGAGGACCCACCAATTCAGCGGGTTCATCCGTGATCCCCAACAACCCCAGAAACGGGACTTTCACCAACACCAACGCCTCAGGCATCGGCGGATCCACCAACACACCATGCCCAGCCAACTCCGTCAGCTGCCGTAAATAATCTGCCTCGGGATCCTCCACAATCCCATCCACCACAGAATCAACCAACCCAGACCCATCCCCCACCACAGCCACACAACCAACAAGGCCAGCAAGGCCAGCAGAGTCCGCAGGATCGGTAAGGCCAGCAGGATCAGTGGTGTCGGCTAGGTCAGTGGTGTCGGCGGGGTCAGGAGCGCAACGCTGAGTAGCCAGGCCAGCAGGGCCACCAACACCAACAGGGGCGGCAGGATCAGCAGGATCAGCGGGGTCAGGGGCGAAATACAGTTCAGCAGCCGTGGGACTGGCCGTAATAGTGGCCGTGCCGGCAACGGCAGGACCACCGGATAGGGTCCCTCCTGTGGCGACCTCGGACGTAGCACCGTTCTCACCAGGTGGGGGCGAAACCTCAGTCTCAGCTTCCAGGTTAGCTGCCTGGCCGTGGGGGCGGATCCTGCCCCTAAAAGCAGAACCAGAGCCATCAGCTCCACCAGGATCCCCGAGCCCGCCGGAGCCACCACACTCAACACCAGAACCAGAACCGGTTCTACTAGCAGCTCCAGCACTCTGGCCTGCTCCGGTGTTGGCCCCTGTACTGGTTCCCGTGCCGGTTCCTGAACCGGTTCCTGAACCGGCCGGGCTGCCGGCACTGGATCCTGCTCCTGCGGTGCCTGTGTTGAGGGTTGCTTCTGCCTCATCGACTAACTGTGTAGCGGTGGTGGGGAGGTTTTGTCCCAGCAGCAAGATAGTAGCAATATCAGCCCGTAACTGCGCCAGGGTCCTGTGTTCACGGCAGTCCTGACCCGTCCCGGCAGCATCAGCAACACGCTGAGCCCGCACACCCTCAGCCTTCATCGCCCGCGCCAACCTCGTGCACCGGGTATAAATTCCCGAGGCACTCACCGCCGGCATATGCAACCCCAACCACGCCATCCCATCAGCACCCACATCACACGTTAGCTTCCGCTTCGCGAAAGCCTCCTTGACCCGTACCGGGATCGTCTCAGGAAACATCTTCTCCCGCGCCCGACGAGCCTTGCCCATAAACGAATACGCGGTCGTCCCCGGCGCGAGATACAACAACCGACCCTCTAACACCGCCTCATCAGTGGCCCTAACGTGCCCCATAGAGCTCAGCGTCGCGATCTCCTCCACCATGACCACCGCATGCCGCCACGACAACTCCCCCGCTTCCAAGCCAGCTAACACTGCCGGGCGATCACCCACTAACGCGACACTGTGCTCAATCAATGTCGCCGTGGTGGGTTCAGGAATCCCCAACGCGAACGACATCTCCGTCGCCAACCCCGCCGCAGCAACCCCACGCTGAAAACCATCCAACGCCCACACTGACCGTTCAACAGCAGCCGCCCCAGCAACCCTAGCCACCAACCGTGCCTTACAACCCGCTAGAGCATCTTCTAAACACTTCACCGCGGCCAAGGCCTCCAAGCCAGCATCCCGCACACCCTCAGCAACGGAAAGCACCGAGGGCGGATCAACCTCCGGGCACGGATACGGTGCAGGATTCGAGGGCGAATACAACAACCGATCAGGTAACCCGGCCAACTCAGCATTGTCAGACCCAAAAGGTTCAATAGAAGGAAGAGTAATCCCAGCCAGCAGTGCCGCCACATCCTGTGTAGCGTCACCGCCCCGGCCCCCGGGGAACAACTCCCGAATACTCATAACAACAACACTAAACCCACCTATATAGAACGGCAATACATACCCGAAAGTAACTTCGAAAAATGTTTTATGGAAGGGTTCGGACCTATTTTAGAGAACGTCCAAACCGTCGCAACGGACTTGGACGGGCGCACCCACCCTGCGGGCTGCATTGGCAGCCTTCAAGGCACGCATATTGGCCGTGACGGTGGCTGCCATGGAGTACGGAAAGAGCAGGATGGTCCGGTAATCGGGGGCAGCCTCACCTTCGGCGCCGCCAGCACTCGATGCACTCATGTGCGCTGCTGCAACGGGTGCAGGGCCGATGCTTCGCACTGAATCCGGCAGCTTCAAGGCGGCATGAAAAGCCGCTACATCACTTTCTTGCCCCGTCAGCGACGCCAGTCGCATGGCCGGCGGGAGTCCGAGCTGGTGCCGCAGCGCAAACTCTCGTTCTGCGTGCCCGGCAGGATCCCAGCGCACCAATGCTGCCACTTCAGGCGACTCATCCGCGGTGACAACTACGATTCCTCCATCCTTGGCGGAACGCACCAGTGCAGCTGCGTTCATCCACCGACGCAGTGTTTCTTCACCGGCACGCAACGACTCTCTCCGAAGCATGGAATCGCCATCCAGCAAGAGCGCAGCCGCGTAACCGTGCGGAGCCACTGGCTCGGCCCCTATAGTGGCCACCACAATAGCCGGTTTATCCGGAACCATGGTTTTGATGTTGTCTCCAGAGGAAGAAATAACAGGCACCGATGGGAATGCTCTGCCTAGCTCTTCGGCAGTGCGTAAAGCACCCACGGTGATAGCCCTCAATTGGTTGAACCCGCAGGTGTTACAGCTGAAGGCGTTCTCGGGCTGGCCACACCATTTGCAGGTCACCGTGACGGAGGCAGAGCCAGCTGCCCGGCTTTGCATGAGCGGGCCGCTGCAGTGCTGGCAACGGGCAACTTCACGGCATCGCTGACAGGCAAGTGCTGGCGCGTATCCGGTCCGGGCTACCTGAACCAGCACAGGTCCGAACTTCAGCGCTGCCTTCGCGGTCTCCCAAGCCCTATGAGGTAGACGAGCCATGGCCACGGCAGGGTCACGCTCTTGCTCGAAGGAGTCGGAGGTGCTGATGACCCTGGCCGTGGCCTTACGTACCTCTGGGCGGGCGGCGACGAGGTCCTGCGCCCAGCCTGTGGCAACGAGGCGCTGGGATTCGCTACTCCTGCTGTGTCCGGCCATCAAGACTGCTGTGTCTTCAATACCCGAACGAAGTAGCAGTACATCACGACTGTGCTGGTAAGGGGCCCGGCGTTCAACGTGGAGTTCGTCGCCGTCGTCCCAACAACAGACCAAACCCAAATCCGCCACGGGTGCGTAGGCAGCCGAACGGGTGCCGATGACAATCTTTACGTCGCCAGAGAGTACACGGAGGAAGTTGGCATAGCGAAGGCTGGGGCCGTCGTCGGCCGTCAATTTGACGAAGCTGTCCTCAGGCAGCACTTGAGCAAAAGCCGCTTCCAGCAGCTCAAGGTCGCGCAAATCTGGCACGACCACAATGGCCCCACGCCCGGACAGCTGGCAATAAGCCACAACCTGAGCCAGCTGCCTGTGCCACGACATAGGCCCGAAGCCGTGAAGTGTTGCTAGGACAGCTTTGGGGCTATCCCCCATGGCCAGCCGGGTCAGAAAGTCCTCGGCACGTGGGTAATCACCGAACAGAGAATGGCCAGGCTTGGCAGCCGCAGGCAACTCTAGAAGCGGTTCCACGTGGGGATCGTGGACCACTGCTCCCCCAACTCGGCTGACGTCGGCGGCGGTCCGCTGGCCTGTGCCAGTAGTGGAGCCAGCAGCAACGCCAGCCGTTGGACCGGAGCCACTCTCAGCGCCTGAGCCAGCACCGCCGGCGCTAGGCCCCGTGCTAGGCCCGGTGCCATGGCCCCCTTCACTGCCAACCCGCTCAGCCGCCTTTTTCAGGTAAACCTTTTCCAAGCTGGCAACCCGCGGTGGTACAGCGACGCGCAACACATCAGACACCGTGCCGCAGTA
Organism: Specibacter sp. NPDC078692; assembly: GCF_040686835.1. Classification (NCBI taxonomy): domain Bacteria; kingdom Bacillati; phylum Actinomycetota; class Actinomycetes; order Micrococcales; family Micrococcaceae; genus Specibacter; species Specibacter sp. NPDC078692. The sequence goes on along the minus strand of NZ_JBFBLV010000003.1, from coordinate 134,009 downwards.
GCGGGCCGCTACCTGATGCGCCAGTTCCAACACCTGCGGTGCCAGCACGGGGACCGCCGAGTACACGCGGCTCAGCGGCACCAAACGGTCGCTCTCGGATTCAGCCACGCGAGCCACCAGGAAGCCGTTGAGGTCCTGGCCGGAGAATTTCACGCGCACGCGCACGCCCGGCTGTGCCTCGGCGTCGAGCTCCAAGGGAACAGAATAGTCAAAGATCCGGTCAAGGTGCGGCAATGGTGAATCAATGACCACGTGTGCCACCGGCAGAACTGGCGCCAAAACAACGCCGCTATGAGGATCGGCCACACGCTCCTTGGCCACAAAGCCACTCAACAGGCTCAGCTGCACACCTTCGCCCGGGCCATCATGGTGTGGTGAATCAGCCATGGCATCCTCCTGCGATCGGTGCGGCAAACCCGCATGCGGGCTTGAATGTTCGGCCGAAAAACTCGGCCTAAAACAAGCTAAGCACAGGCCACTGACAAAGTAGTCGGTGGGCTGTGCTCAGCTGTGGATAACGGAAGTGATTAGGCGTTGAAGTAGGCCTTCAAAGCATCGACGCGGTCCAGGTTTTCCCAGGTGAAATCGGGGTCGTCGCGGCCAAAGTGACCGTGCGCGGCCGTCTTGGCGTAGATGGGGCGCTTGAGGTCAAGGCTGTCGATGATGGCCATGGGGCGCAGATCGAAGATGGCCGCAATGGCATCCTCGATGCGGCGCGGATCCACGGTTTCGGTGCCGAACGTCTCAACGTACACACCCACCGGGCGAGCCACGCCAATGGCGTAACCGACCTGGATTTCAGCCCGTGAGGCCAACCCGGCAGCAACCACGTTCTTGGCAACCCAGCGCATGGCGTAAGCGGCGGAACGGTCAACCTTTGACGGGTCCTTACCGGAGAAGGCGCCACCACCGTGACGGGCCATGCCGCCGTAGGTATCGACGATGATCTTCCGGCCTGTCAAACCGGCATCGCCCACGGGACCGCCCACCACGAACGGCCCAGCCGGGTTCAGGTACGTCTTCAGGCCGGAAACATCCAGACCGGAGGCTTCCATGACCGGAGCAATAACGAACTCGCTCAGATCGGCGCGCAGCTTGTCCAGCATGGTGCCTTCGGCGTGCTGACTGGAGATGACAACGGTGTCTACCGAGACGGGCTTTTCGCCGTCGTACCCGATGGTCACCTGGGTCTTGCCGTCGGGGCGCAAGTATTCCAGCAGACCGGACTTGCGCACATCGGTGAGGCGTTCGGAGAGCCGGTGCGCCAGGTAGATGGGGGTGGGCATGTAGGACGCGGTCTCATTGCTGGCGTAGCCGAACATGAGGCCCTGATCGCCGGCACCCTGGGAGTCGTACTTGTCCACGGCGGTGCCTTCGCGGACCTCGAGAGCGTTGAAAACGCCGTCGGAAATGTCCTGCGACTGCTGACCGATCGAGACGGACACGCCGCAACGGGCGCCGTCGAAGCCGTTTGCGGAGGAATCGTAGCCAATGTCCAAGATGGTGTTGCGGACAATCGCCGGGATTTCCACGTAGGCATTGGTGGTCACCTCGCCCGCCACATGGACCAAGCCAGTGGTGGCCATGGTCTCAACGGCGACGCGGGAGTCCGGGTCTTCGGCCAGCAGCGCGTCAAGGATGGCGTCGCTGATCTGGTCGCAAATTTTATCGGGGTGGCCTGCCGTCACCGATTCGGAGGTAAATAGGCGCAGGGGGTTTACTGAAGTCACTGTTCTACTTTACTTTGGGATAGCTCGCCACCCATTGCGGTGAGACACGGTTTGTCATACATAGTGTGTTGCTGGCGCGTGGTTAGGTAGTGCCTGAGGTGTGGCCGAGCCTCTGCGCAATCAGACGTACGACGGCGTCAGCTACCTCACGCTTGCTGCCCCCGGATTGCACGGGTGTTGCACCGTCTAGAGCCAAAATCTCGACATGGTTGGTGTCTTGACCAAAGACCCGCTCGGTGCCGGAATCCCCCGGCCCCACTTCATTGACCACGAGCAAGTCGCAGCCCTTGCGGCGCAGTTTCGCTTCAGCGTAAGTGCGGGCATCTGCTTCGTCGTCGCCTGTTTCTGCGGCAAATCCAACAATGAACTGCTGCTGGTTTTGCGCGGAACGGTGGGCCACGAGTTCCGCCAAAATATCCGGGTTGCGGACCAGAGTGATGACGGGATCCTCGACGTTGTCGCGCTTCTTGATCTTGCCGGAAGAAACGTTGGCCGGACGGAAATCGGCCACGGCAGCGGCCATGATGACCACGTCGGCCGAGGCCGCCGCTGCCAGCGTTGCCTTCCGCAAGTCAAGAGCAGTCTCAATCGGCTGCAGCTTGGCACCGGCGGGAGGGGCTACTTCCAGGTGGGCGTGGATCAAGGTGACCGTGGCGCCCGCAGCCAATGCTGCCTCGGCCAGGGCCACGCCCTGCTTGCCCGAAGATTTGTTGCCCAAGAACCGCACAGGATCCAGAGGTTCTCGCGTCCCACCAGCAGTGATCAGAACGTTCATTCCAGTCAGCGGGCCATCTTCGACAGCAAGGGGTGCCGAGCCCGTAAGGGAGTCCGTGGCGGGCAGCAGATTCGCATCGTCGTTGACAGCTCCAGAGTGGTCCGAGGGCTCTGCCATGATGACTGGCTCGGCGCCAGCGGCAGTCTCAACAAGATTCCCGGCGCCCCACTGGCCCCCCACGCTAGGTGCGGCTTCAGTGGGTGCCGAGGATCCGGCGTCGTCAAGCAATGCCATGGCGGCGGTAAAAATCGCTTCCGGCTCGGGGAGCCGGCCGGGACCGGAGTCCACGCCAGTCAGGCGCCCCACCGCAGGGTCCAGCACGTGCACGCCGCGGGACCGCAGCGTGGCAACGTTGGCTTGCGTGGCGGCATGAGCCCACATTTCTGTGTGCATGGCCGGGGCAAAAAGCACCGGGCCGCGGGCCATCAGCAAGGTGGTGGTCAACAGATCGTTGGCGTGTCCGCCAGCGGCCTTCGCCAAAAGATCAGCGGTGGCCGGGGCCACCACGATCAAATCGGCCTCATGGCCGATTCGTACGTGGTTGACCTGATCCACGGCGTCAAAAACATTGTTGGTGACGGACCGGCCACTGAGGGCCTCCCAGGTGGCGACACCCACAAAGTTGGTGGATGCGTCGGTGGGGATGACCGTGACCTGATGGCCTGCCTCGGTGAAGAGGCGCAGCAACAAGGCCGCCTTGTAGGCGGCGATGCCGCCGCCTACTCCCAAAACAATGTTCAGCTCAGACACCGTGGCTGTGCTCAAACTTCCTGTTACGCGGTCTCGACGGGGGTGGAAACCAGCAGGCCCTCGTCGATTTCACGGAAAGCGATAGAGAGCGACTTCTCGTTCAACTTGGTGTCTACCAGCGGGCCAACGTACTCGAACAGGCCCTCGTGGAGCTGTGCGTAGTAAGCGTTGATCTGACGTGCGCGCTTGGCACCAAAGATGACCAGTCCGTACTTCGAATCGGCAGCTTCAAGCAGCGAATCGATCGAGGGATTGATGATGCCTTCGGGTTGTGTAGTCAATTACTTCTCCAAAAAATCGAAAGGGTGTCTTGCAGATCCAACAATGTGCACGGTTCGCTAACGGTTTGTCAGCGGTTACCGTGCAACTTATCTTGGCTCAAGCAGTGTGGTGAGGGGTGAGCCCCATCAGTTCAACAAGCGCGGCTGCAGCCCGGCTGACATCGTCATTAACAATGACGTAATCAAATTCCGGGGCGGCAGCAAGTTCCAGTTTAGCGGTTTCTAGGCGACGGTGCTGTTCTTCGGCTGTTTCTGTGCCGCGTCCCACCAATCGGCGGACCAGTTCGTCCCAATTGGGCGGGCCCAAAAACACGAAGTCAGCCTCGGGCATGGCTTCTTTCACCTGGCGTGCGCCTTGCAAATCAATCTCCAGCAGCACCGATTTTCCATCAGCCACAGCCGCTTCAACAGTGCTGCGCAACGTGCCATAGCGGTTCACGCCGTGGACAACGGCCCACTCGAGCAGATCGCCGGCAGCAACGAGACCATCAAAGTCCTCCGCTGACTTGAAGAAGTAGTGGATACCTTCATCCTCGTTCGGGCGCGCCTTGCGTGTGGTTGCTGAAACGGACAGCCACACCTCAGGGTAGTTATCCCTGATGAAAGTTGAAACAGTGCCCTTGCCAACCGCCGTGGGCCCGGCCAGAACGGTGACACCTCTGCGGGGCTTGGTGCGGACGGTGTTTTCCTTCGGTACGGAAACCTCGCTCATGACTTCTTTCCAAGGTATTCAATCAAGGCTCGGCGTTGGTGTATGCCTAAGCCACGCACCCTGCGGGTCGGGGCAATACCCAGCTCGCTCATGATCACAGTTGCACGTACCTTTCCAATGCCCGGGAGGGCTTCCAATAAATCACTGACTCTGAGTCTGTCCAGGGCCGGCTCCGTGGTGGCTGCGCCAAGCACATCTGCCACACTGGCCTGTCCCGATTTTAGATCCTGTTTTGTCTGGGACCTCACCGCCCGGGCTGCAATGGCCTTGATCCGCGCGTCTGCGCGTTGTTCATGCGAGAGGTGCGGCAAGTTCACGAAAAAGGCTCCCTGATGACGAATGTCCCCGGCGCGGATGGCGAACACAGTTAGTGGTTCGAACCTATCCGCACCGGGGAAGCAAATCAATCTGCTCTTGGCTGGCCGCGACTACGGCCGACGCTATTTCAGCCCGGCCAACGTTTCTGTGGTAGCTGCCTGTAGAGCCGCCAGATTCGGCCCGGCAGCCAAGATACCCCGGCTCGAGGTACCCAAGACTGCCGGATATGCCGCCCCAAAAGTGGCCTGCATATCGGCACCCGTGGCACCCTGCGCACCCAAGCCTGGCGCCAGGATTGGGCCATGTAGGGCCGCCAAATCAATGTCCAGGTCCTTCAGCGCACTGCCCACAGTTGCCCCAACAACGAGTCCGACAGAACCTAGCGCCGCTTGTGCATAGCGTTGATTTTCCTGCGCTGCCGCCTGCACAATGCGCTTGGCCACCGATTCATTGCCGCCCACATGCTGCACCGAAGCGCCCTCCGGGTTGGAAGTCAATGCGAGAACAAACACACCCCGGCCGTTGTCTGCGGCCAGATCTAGTGCCGGACGCAATGACTCAAACCCCAGATATGGGCTCAGTGTCACCGAATCGGCGGCCAGGGCCGAACCGTCGCGCAGCCAGGCATCGGCATAACCGGCCATGGTGGAGCCAATGTCCCCACGTTTGGCGTCGGCGATGGTCAAGACGTCGGCGTCAACTGCTGCAGCCAGCAGATCCTCAAGCACGGCCAATCCGGCCGAACCGTGACGCTCATAGAGCGCCACCTGAGGCTTGATGGCGGCCGCCAATGGCGCAACAGCTTCCAACACCGTGAAGGAAAACGTCCGCAGGCCCTGGATGGAATCCTCCAGTCCCCAGACCGCCAGCAGCCCTGGGTGCGGGTCGATACCCACACACAGCGGACCACGGGCAGTCATCGCCTCGGCGAGCCGGGCGCCGAAGGACGCTCGCTGGCCGCCGTCGAGCCTTGACTCCGGATTAGGCATTCTGGGCTGCCTGACCTGCGGCCAGGACCACGGCGTGCTCCTGCAAGCTGGTGACATCCCATTCGTAGGAGCGCAATGCCTCCATGGCCTGGACGGCAACGTTGAACTCGGCCACTGTGGTGATGCACGGACGGCCGTTAGAGACCGCCGCTGCCCGGATCTCGTAGCCGTCGCCGCGGGCCTGACCACCTGAAGGGGTGTTGAAGATCATGTCGATCTCACCGTTATTGATGAGGTCCACAATGCTCTGGTCATCGGAGTTGGCGCTTTCCTGACTGATCTTGCGAACAGTAGTTGAAGCGATGCCGTTGCGGCGCAGTACATCGGCAGTACCCCCGGTGGCCACGATCTCGTAGCCCAGGTCAACCAGACGCTTGACGGCCATGATGATGGAGCGCTTATCGCGGTTCGCCACGGAGACGAACACGGTTCCGGAGACGGGCAGGGCACCATTGGCGGCCGCCTGGCTCTTGGCGAAGGCGGTGTCAAAGTGCTTGTCAATGCCCATGACCTCACCGGTGGAACGCATTTCCGGCCCGAGCAGGGAGTCCACTACGTGGCCCTCCACCGTACGGAAACGGTTGAAGGGCAGAACAGCTTCCTTCACGGCGACCGGAGCGTTGTCGGGCAGCTTTCCGCCGTCGCCAACCTCAGGCAGGATGTGGTGGACGCTACGCAGGTGGGCGATGGAGACACCAACACCGATAAGCGCGGCGGCCTTGGCCATCTGCACGCCAGTTGCCTTGGAGACAAACGGCACGGTGCGGGAGGCACGCGGGTTGGCTTCGAGCACGTAGAGGATGTCAGCAGCCAGTGCGAACTGGATGTTGATCAGGCCGCGCACGCCAACACCTTCGGCGATGGCGCGGGTAGCCACACGGACGCGTTCCTGCACGTCCTTGCCCAGGGTGATGGGAGGCAACACACAAGCGGAGTCACCGGAGTGAATTCCAGCTTCTTCAATGTGCTCCATGATGCCGCCAAGGTACATGTCCTTGCCGTCGAAGAGTGCATCGACGTCAATCTCGATGGCGTCTTCCAGGAACCGGTCAATCAGGACCGGGTGCGCCTCGGTGATTTCCGTGGCGTTCTTGATGTAGCGGGACAGATTCGCCTCATCGTACACAATCTCCATGCCGCGGCCGCCCAAAACGTAGGACGGACGGACCAAGACGGGGTAGCCAATTTCGTCGGCGATCTTCTTAGCGTCGTTGAAGGACACGGCAGTGCCGTTCTTCGGCGCGATCAGACCGGCCTCGTCCAAGACGCGGGAGAACATGCCGCGGTGCTCAGCCAAGTCGATGGCTTCCGGGGAAGTACCCAAGATGGGCACACCGGCGTCGGCCAGTTCCTGAGCCAGCTTCAGCGGAGTCTGACCGCCGAGCTGCACGAAGACGCCCATGACGCCACCGGTGCGCTCTTCGGCCGCAATGACCTCCAACACGTCTTCCAGCGTCAGCGGCTCAAAGTACAGGCGGGTGGAGACGTCGTAGTCGGTGGAGACGGTTTCCGGGTTGCAGTTGACCATGACGGTCTCGTAGCCGGCCTTGCGCAGGGCCATGGAGGCGTGCACGCAGGAGTAGTCGAACTCGATGCCTTGGCCAATACGGTTCGGACCCGAGCCGAGGATGATGACGGACGGCTTTTCGTGCAGCGCAATCTCATCTTCCTCATCGTAGGAGGAGTAGTGGTACGGCGTGTACGCAGCAAATTCGGCGGCGCAGGTGTCCACCGTCTTGTAGACAGGGCGGATGTTCAGGGCCTGGCGGACGCCACGCACCACTGCCTCCGAGTTGTGCGTGATCTCACCGATCTGGACATCGGAGAAGCCGTGGCGCTTGGCCAGTTTCAGCATTTCCGGGGTCAGCGCGGTGGACTGGCGGATGGTCGCGGCCACTTCGTTGAGCAATACCAGCTGGTCTAGGAACCAGGGGTCAATGCCCGTGGCCTCGTAGAGCTCTTCAATGCTGGCTCCACCCAGGAGGGCGCGCTGAACCTGTGAGAGACGCTCCGTGGTGGGGCGCTTAGCCGCTTCAATCAGATCGGGGACGTCCAGAGCGTTGACGGAGGAGAAGTCCAGGCTGGCGCCCTTCTGCTCCAAGGAACGCAGCGCCTTCTGCAGGGCTTCGGTGAAGTTGCGGCCCATGGCCATGGCTTCGCCGACGCTCTTCATGGTGGTGGTCAGGGTGGGATCCGCTGCCGGGAACTTCTCGAACGCGAAGCGGGGAACCTTGACAACAACGTAGTCCAGAGCCGGTTCAAAGGAGGCCGGGGTCTTCTGGGTGATGTCGTTCGGGATCTCATCCAGCGTGTAACCCAGGGACAGCTTGGTCGCGATCTTGGCAATGGCGAAGCCGGTTGCCTTCGAGGCCAGTGCGGAGGAGCGGGAAACGCGCGGGTTCATCTCAATCACCACGACACGGCCGGTGTCGGGCTCAATCGCGAACTGGATGTTGCAACCACCGGTGTCAACGCCAACCTCGCGGATGATCGCGATGGAGATGTCACGCAGGTTCTGGTATTCGCGGTCCGTCAGGGTCATGGCCGGGGCCACGGTGATGGAGTCGCCCGTGTGAACGCCTACCGGGTCAAAGTTTTCAATGGAGCACACAACAACGACGTTGTCGTTCTTGTCGCGCATCATCTCCAGCTCGTATTCCTTCCAGCCAAGGATGCTCTCTTCGAGCAAAACCTCGGTGGTGGGGCTGTACTGCAGGCCCTGGCCCACAATGCGCTCCAAGTCCGACGGCGTGTAGGCCAGGCCGGAGCCCAACCCGCCCATGGTGAAGGACGGGCGCACGACCATGGGGTAGCCCAGGTCCTCGGCGGCCGCGAAGGCCTCCTCGATGGTGTGGATGATGTGGCTGCGGGCCGATTCGGCACCGCAGCGCTCAACGACGCCCTTGAACTTTTCGCGGTCCTCGCCGAGCTCGATGGCGGCGATATTCGCGCCGATCAGCTCAACGTTGTACTTGGCCAGCACGCCGTTCTTGTCGAGTGCGATCGCGGCGTTCAACGCGGTCTGACCACCGAGGGTGGGCAGGATGGCGTCGGGGCGCTCCTTGGCGATGATCTTCTCAATCACCTCGGGGGTGATGGGCTCAACGTAGGTGGCGTCAGCGAACTCGGGGTCGGTCATGATGGTGGCCGGGTTGGAGTTGACGAGGATGACCCGCAGGCCCTCTTCCTTCAAAACACGCAGCGCCTGGGTGCCGGAGTAATCAAACTCGGCAGCCTGGCCAATCACGATCGGGCCGGAGCCAATGACCAAAACTGACTTAAGATCTTCCCTCTTTGGCATTACTTGTTTTCCTGGCTCTGTGTGGTCTGGCTCTGTGCGGTCTCGCCCTGGGCGGACTTACTGGCGTCTGATGTCTTGTAGGCGGTCATGAGATTGATGAACCTGTCGAACAGGTAGGCGGCGTCGTGCGGGCCGGCCGCGGCCTCGGGGTGATACTGCACCGAGAAGGCGGGGATGTCGAGGCAGGAGAGGCCTTCAACAACCTGATCGTTGAGGCTGATGTGGCTGACCTCAACCCGACCGAAGCGCTCCTCGGGAGCCTGGGTGGGCCCGTCCAGTGGTGCGTCGACGGCGAAGCCGTGGTTCTGGCTGGTGATTTCCACCTTGCCGGTGCTGCGGTCCAAGACTGGCTGGTTCATGCCGCGGTGGCCGTAACGCAGCTTGTACGTACCAAAGCCCAAGGCGCGGCCCAGGATCTGGTTGCCGAAGCAGATGCCGAAGTACGGGACCCCGGCGTCCAAGAAGCTGCGTACGAAGCCCACCTGGCGGTCCGCCGTAGCGGGGTCACCGGGGCCGTTGGAGATGAAGACGCCGTCGGGGTTCAACTCCATGGCTTCTTCAAAAGTGGTGGCGGCAGGCAGCACGTGCAGGCGAACGCCGCGCTCGGCGAAACGGGCCGGGGTCATGGCCTTCATGCCAAGGTCCAGCGCCACAATGGTGAACAGGGTCTCCCCCGTCCAGCCGTGGTCAGCAGGTTCGACGACGTACGCCTCCTTCGTGCTGACCTCTTCAGCCAGGCGCAAACCCTCCATGGACGGCTGAGCGGCGACTTCTGCGAGTAGTTCGGCTTCGGGCCGGGCTGCTGCCTCGCCGGAGAAGATGCCGGCCTTCATGGAACCGCGCTCACGCAGGTGCCGGGTGATGGCGCGGGTGTCAACACCCTGGATGCCGACAATGCCCTGGGAGATGAGTTCGTCGTCGAGCGTTCCCTCGCTACGCCAGTTGGACGAGCGGCGGGCCGCGTCACGGACAACATAACCGGCAGCCCAGATCTTGGCCGACTCGTTGTCAGCCTTGTTCACACCGGTGTTGCCGATATGCGGGGCCGTCTGGATGATCAGCTGACGAGCGTAGGACGGGTCCGTGAGGGTTTCCTGGTAACCGGTCATACCCGTGGTGAAGACTGCCTCGCCCAGGGTCGTGCCCTGTGCCCCGTAGCTGCTGCCACGGAAAGTGCGGCCATCTTCCAAGACTAAAAGTGCCTGTGCAGGCATGGTTGCATGACTCATTCTGATTTGTTCTTTCCGTTGCGTTCGACTGCGGGTGTATCGATGTTCTGCACATCAGGTTCTACGTCTGGTTGCGCCTCAGGTGCTGCATTCTCTATCTTTTCTAACAAACCGTTATCTGCCATTTTGGCACCTTCGGGCAGCAAGGTTTGCAATGTTTCCATCAGCGGGTGTTTGGCACCGGCCTCGGTGGTGCGGAATCCGGTGTCAACTTCAGCGCCAGCTAGAAGCCAGCTGATGACGACGATCCCGTCTTTTTCCACAAATTTCCCGGCCATCCCGGCTTGTGTGGCCAGTTCCGTGAAGTGCTCTTTGGCAATGAAAATATCCTGCGCACCGGAGCGCTCCACGAGGATCCCTGACGGGTAGGCGTGGACCACTGCGGGGGTTCGGATGCCTAGCCCGTGAACTGCGAGCCGATCCAACCAGTCTCCGCCGGAGGTGGTGACTACGTATTGTCCCGGGACGCTAATGAGTGCTTCGCCTAGCTCAGCAGGCACCTCGGGGAGTTGTCCGACGTCGGCCTGGCGCTTGAGCTTATTGCGCCAGCCCCACCACATCAAGGTGAAGGCCACGGCAACGATCAGCAGCGTCAGAATGCCTGGCACTATCCGCTCATCCACTAGTTAGCTCCGTGAACGAAAGGGGTGTTGAGCTTGCCATCCAGCACGGTGGGGTGGCCGTTGAAGAAGGTGGCCACCACCTTGCCCGGCAGCACCAAGCCGGCAAACGGTGAGTTGCGGCCCTTGGTGGCCATGGCGTACGGGTCCACGTTCCAGCGGGCTGCAGGGTCAACCAGCACAATGTTGGCCGGCTCCCCTACTTCCAAGGGTCGTCCCTGATCGGCCAACTGGCCAATCTGGGCCGGGGTGGTGGAGGTGACGCGGGCAAAGTCTGCCCAGGTCATCAGACCGGTTTCGATCATGGTTTCCTGCACCACCGACAGGGCTGTTTCCAGGCCTGTCATGCCCATCGCCGCGGCAGCCCATTCGCATTCCTTGGCTTCGCTGGGGTGCGGGGCGTGGTCGGTTCCGACAATGTCAATGGTGCCGTCAGCGAGGGCTGCGCGCAGGGCGAGCACGTCGGCGTCGGCGCGCAGGGGCGGGTTGACCTTGTAGACCGGGTTGTAGCTGCGGACCAGTTCTTCGGTCAGCAGCAAGTGGTGCGGGGTGACCTCTGCGGTCACGGAGATGCCGCGTTCCTTGGCCCAGCGGATGATCTCCACCGATCCGGCCGTGGACACGTGGCAAACGTGCAGGCGTGAGCCCACGTGCTGGGCCAGCAGGACATCGCGGGCAATGATGGACTCTTCGGCAACAGCTGGCCAACCGGCCAAGCCGAGATCTGCAGAGACCACGCCCTCGTTCATCTGGGCGCCTTCGGTGAGGCGGGGTTCCTGCGCGTGCTGAGCGATCACGCCGTCGAACGCCTTGACGTATTCCAGAGCGCGGCGCATCAGGACGGGATCGCTCACGCAGATGCCGTCGTCGGAGAAGACCCGGACGCGGGCGCGGGAATCGGCCATGGCGCCGAGCTCGGCCAGCTGGGCACCGGCCAGGCCCACGGTGACGGCGCCGACGGGGCGCACATCCACCCAACCGGACTCACGGCCCAGGGTGTAAACCTGCTCCACCACACCGGCGGTATCGGCCACCGGTGAGCTGTTGGCCATGGCGTGGACGGCGGTGAAGCCGCCCAAAGCAGCGGCGCGGGTTCCGGTTTCAACGGTTTCGGCGTCTTCGCGGCCAGGTTCGCGCAGGTGGGTGTGCAGGTCAACCATGCCGGGCAGCGCTACCAACGCGCTGGCGTCGATGACGGTGGCGTCCCCCACCACATCAGCGGCGAGGCCCTCCCCGACGGCGGCAATAACGCCGTCGCGCACCAAGATGTCGGCTCTATCCTGACCCAAGAGGGAGGCCGAACGAATCAAGTAACTTACGGAAGTCATGACGGGTCCTTTACAAGAGGCAGAGTGTGTGAAGTCAGTGGCTGCGCTGGGGCGGCCGGTGCGGGGTTCTCACGCATCTCACCGGACAGCAACAGGTACAGGGCCGCCATGCGCACCGAGACACCGTTGCGGACCTGGGCCAGCACGGTGGAACGGGGTGAATCGGCGGCGGCGGAAGAAATCTCCAGGCCGCGGTTCATGGGCCCGGGGTGCATGATGATGGTGTCCTTGAGGTTCAGGGCATCCAGTTTGGCGAGGCGGGCGTCGTCGAACCCCCACCGGCGGGCGTACTCTCGCGTTGAGGGGAAGAAGGAGGCGTTCATGCGCTCGGCTTGAACGCGCAGCATCATGACGGCGTCAACACCGGTTTCCAGAGCTGCGTCGAGATCGTAGCTGACCTCGCAAGGCCAATGTTCGACGCCGACCGGCAGCAAGGTGGGCGGCGCCACCAAGGTCACGTGGGCACCAAGGGTACGCAGCAGCCAGACGTTGGATCGAGCCACGCGGGAATGCAGCACATCTCCCACGATCAGCACGCGCATGCCGGCTAGATCGGCGCCCACCGAGGCGGTGCCTTGAATCTTGGACCAGTGGGCACGCATCGTGAACGCATCCAACAATGCTTGGGTGGGGTGGGCGTGGGTGCCGTCGCCGGCGTTGATGACGGCGGCGTCAATCCAGCCCGAGTTGGCCAGCTGCGCGGGGGCGCCGGAGGCCCAGTGCCTGATGACCACTGCGTCAGCGCTCATGGCTTCCAGGGTCTGGGCCGTGTCCTTGAGGGATTCACCCTTGGACACCGAGGAGCCCTTGGCGCTGAAGTTGATGACATCCGCGGAGAGTCGCTTTGCGGCTGCTTCGAAGGAGATGCGGGTGCGGGTGGAGTCCTCGAAGAAGAGGTTCACCACGGTGCGGCCCCGCAGGGCCGGGAGCTTCTTGATTTCACGTTCGCCCACGGCGCTCATTTCCTGAGCAGTGTCCAGGATTTGAATCGCGTTTTCGAGGCTCAGTTGCTCAGTAGACAGCAAATGCCTCATGCGCCGGCCTCAATCACAACTTCGTCATGAGCAGCAATGCCGCCGTCAATCTCAACGAGGTGCACACGTACTTTTTCACTCGAGGATGTGGGCAGGTTCTTACCCACATGATCGGCCCTGATAGGCAGTTCGCGGTGGCCGCGGTCAACGAGTACCGCCAGGCGGACGGCGCGGGGGCGGCCCAAATCAACGAGGGCATCCAGTGCGGCCCGGATGGTGCGACCGGAGTACAGCACGTCATCGACGAGCACAATGGTTTTTCCATCAATGCCGGAGACGGGCAGCTGGGTGCGCTGGGGTGCTCGGGTGGGTTGGTGGGCTAGATCGTCACGGAACATGGTGACATCGAGCTGGCCGACAATGGCGGTGGGGTCGATCGCCGGATCGCTGGCGGCCAATTTTGCGGCCAAGCGTTGAGCCAACGGGAAGCCGCGGCGCGGGATGCCCAAGAGGAGCAGATCCTGCGAGCCTTTGTTGGCTTCTAAGATTTCATAGGCGATACGAGTCAGTGCCCGTTCAATGTCCGCGGCGTTGAGAACCACGCGGGACACAGTGACAGGCGCTGAGGTTGATGGAACTTCCCCAAATGCTGCAGAGGAATTGCTCATTTTCTCGCGTCCCCTTTCCCCGCCTCACTGGACGGAATTAAAAGGTTGATTGCGTACACCTCAAACTACCACAGCAGCAGGTAGCTCCCGTGTCCGCTACAGCGGTGCCAGAGCGTGATCCGAGGCGTACGCGAGGGTCTGCGTCAGGGTCTGCGTAAGAGGTCCTCGGGCCTGTGTCGCTCGCACCGGGTGCCGCAGTAGATACCGGGTGCGGCGGTAGATGATGTGGGGAATGGGGTGCGGTGAGCGCGTCATCTTTGAGTGAGACTGTGGTGGCCCTACGCTTGAGAGCATGACTGATCCCGGCCACTGGCAAAACTCCGCTGCAGGTGCCCCGCAGCAGCAACCGCACTACGCCCAGGCCCCACTTCCTCAAGTGCAGGCACCGGGAACCGCGTTGAGCTACACGCCCGACTATTGGGCGCACCCCGCCCCAATCCAGTCGAAACGTAGAAGCCGCGGGCTGACGGCGAAGGTGAGCAACATCATCTTGCTGTGTGTCCTTGCTTTGGTAACAATGCTGACATTGGCCTTCTTTGCCCTGTCGATCGGCGCCAACGTGTTTTTGATCTGCGGCGCACTGGCATTGATTCCACTAACTATTTGCATCGCGACCCTGATGTGGATTGACCGGTGGGAGCCAGAACCCCGCACCGCTTTGCTTTTGGCTTTCTGTTGGGGTGCAGGGATGGCAGTCATCACCACCTTGCTGGTAGGAAGCTGGGTGCAGCCTCTGCTCATGGGCACTAATCCTTCGGCGGATGCCGACTTGGTGGGCGCCGTGATTCAGGCTCCCTTGGTTGAGGAACTGTGCAAGGGCGCTGGCGTCCTACTGCTGTTCTTCCTGCGAAGGCGCACCTTTGATGGCCCCATCGACGGTGTGGTCTACGCGGGCATGATCGCAGCAGGCTTCGCGTTCACTGAGAACATCTTGTACTTTGGTCAGGCTCTGTCCGAGGCCGACGGAGCCGTGGGCGGCTTGGTGGGTATTTTCATCATGCGCGGGCTCATGTCTCCCTTTGCCCATGTCATGTTCACTGCCACCCTTGGGGTCTGCGTGGGCTACGCAGCCCGCAACGGCGGCACCTTGATGGTTCTCGGTGCCTGGGTGGTGGGATTGGTCCCGGCCATGCTCCTGCACGGGCTGTGGAACGGATCGGCGTTCCTGGGCGGCAACTTCTTCTTGGTCTATGTGGTGCTACAGGTGCCCCTGTTCATCCTGAGCATTGTGGGCATCATCCTGCTGCGCCGTTCAGAAGCGAAACTGACCCGCAACCGTCTGGCCGACTATGTCCCGTCCGGATGGTTCACCCAGCAGGAGGTGCCGATGCTGGCCACAGGTTCTGGCCGGCGTCGGGCTTTGACATGGTCCAAGACCTTTGCGGCAGGACCCATCATGAAGGAATTTATCCGGTTGGCCACACGGTTGGCCTTCACCCGGCAGCGGTTACTGGTGGACGCGCGAGGCGTCGCTGGCACCAGCGCGGCGAACCGATTCAGCGCCGGCCAAGAGCTGGAGATGCAACTACTGAATGAGATCACCGGCGTCCGCACGGAATTGCTGAGCCGTCATTCGCAAGCGGTATGGCAGGCGCAGAACGTGCAGGCTCAGCAGATTCACGCGCAGAACAACTGGCAACAGCACCGTTAGTGGCCGGTGCCGGTGCCGGTGCGCCAGGATGGCAGGTGGCGGCACCAACGGTAGTTTCCTTCCACAGGCGCAACAGCCGCCGTCGTGACGTCGACGGCGGCTGTTGCGCTGGTGTCAGGGGGCTCCTAGCAAAGCACAGCCACCCGTTGATTCTGTGGTGGATCTGGTGTTAGGAATCCCAGATTGGCCCAAACGCGGGCGTTCCACGCTTTTCAAATTCGGACACGATGCGGTCGGTAACACCCTTGTTGGAGACGCAAATGACGGCGTCGGCCCCGGAGGCCACGAAGGCCTGGTAGGTGATTTCAAAGACGTCGGGCTTGCCTTGCTCGGAGGTGTTCCAAATGACGGCTTCGGGCTGAGCTGACTCAACCTCATTCACCAGATCGTCACCATAGGTTGCACGCGGCGTCTTGGTGACCCAGACTAGCCGGGCACCCTGAGTATCTGTGAGCAGGTGCCCTAGAACTGGTCCGATCCCACTGCCCGTAACCACATAAAGAACCCTATTGAAGAGTCGCTTGGCGTTGGCCACGCCGACCGTGGGAATACCCTTTACCCACACGTGCGTTGGCGGATTGTCAATGAAGTTTGACGTCCACCCACCAGCGCGCGAGATGACCATGCGGTAACCGGGTTCACCCGCCACGGCCGGAACGCAGGCGAAAGGGTGCCATCCAAAGAGAGCATGCCGACTGATGGAACGGGTGGTGCCAACGTGGGGGACGTAGCCGTGGTCAAGTTTCACGACGGCAGCGTGACTGGACGGGTTTGTCACTGTCACGGCGACCCTCCGTAGCAACAACCAGGGCCAGATCGCCAGAGAAGTGGAAACAACCAGCATCCAAAAAATGGGCGAGAGCAAGAGCGCCTCACCAAAACTCCGGTGGGGGGGGTCTGCAACTTGGCCAGAACCACGGTGTTGCTCCATGCCAACAGCAACACCAGCCACGTTCCAAAGCGGTGCGACGCTTCAAAGACGTCGTGGTGTTTCCTTCGGAAATTAGGCCGGGCCAGTAGACAGATAGCCAGCAAGATGATGACGACCAGCAACGCAATCAGAACCGAAACATCGTCGTACCCAGCGACTCCATCGGCCCATGATGGCCCCAAAAGGACTACGTAAATCACATACCACGCTGTTCCGGCCAAAGCCCCTCCCACATGCAGGCCACCCACATGGTAATACTGGGCTAAGCGCCAGCGTAACGCCAAGGGCCACGACACAGGGGCCCGGGTGGCGACCGCCGAAATCAGGTTCACCATCCAGTTCTGGCGAGGCAAAGTCGCCAAAAGCAGGTTTAACTGCGAGATCGCAGCGAGGAATTGCAGGCTTGATGCCTGTGGGCGCCACCATCCAGCCACGGCGCCGAAAAGAAACAAGACGGCGTTCACAATCAGTACACCGACAAAGAGCGCGACATACAAAACAGTCCGCTTTCGCCCTGGCGGTGGCGCAATTACGGAAGCATCAGGGGCTACTAGGGGGTCCGTGGTGCTCGCGGAACTCGTGGAACGAACGACATTCATGTTCGCCTTCTTTCAACTCGACGCATACAGGGGATCGAGTTGAGGAATACGCACCGCACTCCCACATCAGTTCTTCATGACAGGAAGTTCAATAGATTATTGGCGGGCAATTGCGAAGCTTGGATATCGAAACCCAAACGCACCCCGTGCACATTGCACAGTCTTGGCGGACCCTCAACTAGTGTCTCCCATGCTACGACCGCTGAGTCACGCGAGATGGCGTTAGCGAGCGAGGAGCACAAATACAGGTACCCCTGCAATCGACAATAGGTAGCAAGGGGAAGGCTAGAAAAGATTCAAGAGACCAGATTCTCTTTTCAGAATGCCACAGGAGACGAAAAGTTCTTAGCGACGCGTGCAATGGCATCTGCGTCAGGTACGCAGATAAGACCAAGCGCTGTCGGGTAGTCCCAGCCGTCAACAACAACTGTATAGTCCTGACTCTCG
Source organism: Specibacter sp. NPDC078692 (assembly GCF_040686835.1). Lineage (NCBI taxonomy): Bacteria > Bacillati > Actinomycetota > Actinomycetes > Micrococcales > Micrococcaceae > Specibacter > Specibacter sp. NPDC078692. The sequence continues at coordinate 116,706 of NZ_JBFBLV010000003.1, read as the reverse complement.
CCAGGTGAATCAAACACCGGGGCAAAACAAAATGACCCGTAGCGGGTTCAGCTAGAGCACGGATTCGCGGTCTAGTTGAACCCGGCTTCGGGTCATGTGGTGGTGCGTTTAAGCCAGGAGTGTCGGCTTGATCTGCTGCAATCGGCCCAGGAGACCGTTGATGAACTGCGGTGATTCATCCGTTGAGAGAATCTTCGCCAGTTCCACGGCTTCGCTGACAGCGACACCGTCGGGGACGTCGTCGTTGTAGAGCAGTTCCCAGGTGCCGATGCGCAGGATGATCCTGTCCACGGCGGGCATGCGCTCAAGCGTCCAGCCCTGTGAGTAAGTCTGCAGGAATTCGTCAATGCTCTCGGTCATTGCCGTCACGCCTTCGACCACGTCAACCGTGTAGAGGTTGATGATCTGGTCGGCGATTTCGCGCCGCGCCGTCAACGCCGACATGGCACTGACTTCGCGCTGCTCGGCCTCGAACAAGATGTCCAGGGCTCGGCGGCGGGCCTTGCTACGTGCCGAGTTCGGCTTGCCCGAGGGGTTGTCTTTAGTGCTTGCCACTACTCGCTTACACGTCCCTGGTAGCTACCGTCGCGGGTGTCGACCTTGACCAAGGTGTTGTTCTCAACGAACAAGGGGACCTGGATTTCAAAGCCGGTCTCAACGGTTGCAGGCTTGGTGCCAGCGGAGGAGCGGTCGCCCTGCAGGCCCGGCTCGGTGTAGGTGATGCGCAGCTGAACCGACGGCGGCAGCTCGATGTACAGCGGGTTACCTTCGTGCAGCGCGATGGTCACGTTCAGGTTTTCCAGCATGAAGTTCGTGGCGTCGCCAACAGTCTTAGCCGAGACAGTGAGCTGATCGAAGTTGTCGTTGTCCATGAACACGAAGTCTTCGCCGTCCTGGTACAGGTACTGGAAGTCGGAGCGATCAACAGTGGCGGTTTCAATCTTCAAGCCAGCGTTGAAGGTCTTATCAACTACCTTGCCGGAAAGAATGTTACGCATCTTGGTGCGAACGAACGCACCGCCCTTGCCCGGCTTGACGTGCTGGAACTCAATGACGTTCCACAATTGGCCCTCAAGCTTGAGAACGGTTCCGTTCTTAATGTCATTAGTCGTTGCCACAGTTGCCTCTTAGCGTATAAGTATTATCAAAAATCCATTGACCATACTACCGCATCCAGCCACGGTGCGCCGTATGATTCACCCCACCACGACAAGCACGACGCCGGCCTGCCGCCAGTGAGGTGAACTCCCGTTGGTCTCGAGGGGCCTTTAGGCGCGTTCTGCTAGGTCCAGCGCCCGCTTGAGCGACACCGTGGCGGAGTAGATAGCCGTGGCGTCGGATCCGGATGCGACCCTGAGTTCCAGTGCGGTAGCGAAGATTTTCGCAGCCGCTTCAAAGGCTCCGCTGCTGAAATGGACCTTGCCGAGTTGTTGGAAAACCCACGGCTCCATGGGTGTGCCACTCACCTCCGGCAGTAGCCCGCGAAGGATTCGCTCAGCCCTGTCATAGTGCTTGCTAGCGCGTAAAATCTCGGCATCGAGCACCTGCAGGCGCAAGGAGCCAGGATCGATCAGGCGGGCATCGGCGGCCGCCTCGGCAGCCTCGGCAGTCAGTCCACGGGCCAGGAGCACAAACACCCGATCCGCCGCGTCACCGGATTCTTTCAGTGCCAGCGTGCAGGCATCTTCGTCCACGACCTCGGGCATGAGTGTTTCGGGGTTCACGGCTATCCCGGGAAAACCGGCAGAGGGCCAATCTTTCAATCCCATATTACGAAGCAATCTCTTGGTAGGCGGCAAAGAGCAGTGACTGGTCAGGGACATCGAGGATCCCGGGCCGACCTACTCCGTCAAGGACCACAAAGCGCAACAGGTCCCCGCGGGACTTCTTATCGCGCTTCATGCCATCCAGCAGCGCCTGCCAGCGGTCCCGGCGGTACGTCAGCGGCAGACCCAGCAGATCCAAGATGGTGCGGTGACGGTCAGCGTCCTCATCACTGAGACGGCCCACACTGCGAGCCAATTCGGCGGCGAACATCATGCCCACAGAAACGGCCGCGCCGTGGCGCCAGGAGTAGCGTTCGGCCAGTTCAATAGCGTGGCCCAAGGTGTGTCCGTAGTTCAGGATTTCACGGAGGCCCGATTCCTTCAGGTCCTCGGAGACCACCTTCGCCTTGACGGCAATGGCACGTTCAATCAATTCACGCAGGACCGGCGATGCGGGGTCCTTGACAGCGTCCGGGTTGGCCTCGATCAAATCCAAGATGATGGGGTCGGCAATGAAGCCACACTTGATGACCTCGGCCATGCCGGAGATGAGTTCGTTCGGGGGCAGCGTGGCCAGGGTATCCAGATCCACCAGGACCCCTGCAGGCGGGTGGAAGGAACCCACCAGGTTCTTGCCCTCGGCGGTGTTGATTCCGGTCTTCCCACCTACGGAGGCGTCCACCATGCCGAGCAGCGAGGTGGGGATGTTCACGAGTTTGACCCCGCGCAGCCAGGTTGCTGCAACAAAACCGCCAAGGTCGGTCACGGCGCCGCCACCCACAGCCACAATGGCGTCGGAGCGGGTGAAATCGTTCTTGCCCAAGACTTCCCAGCAGAATGAGGCCACCTGAATGTGCTTGCCCTCTTCTGCGTCGGGGATCTCGGCGGTGAGGGCGGTGAAGCCTGCGGCTTCCAGATCGTCGCGGACAGCGTCTCCGGTCATGCGCAGCGCACGGGGGTGGATGACCAAAACCTTTTTGACCCGCTCACCCAAGAGCTCAGGAAGGTGGGATAGCAGTCCACGGCCCACTACGACGTCGTAGTTTTCCTGTGGAAGGACACCGGTGACCTTGATGACGGTGTTGGGTGTCTCTGCTGCCGGAGCAGTCTGGGGGTTCACGGTGTTCACGGTTTAGAGCTTCTCTTTTCTGGATTCTGCTGCCAGCAGGTGGATCAGCCGCTCAACGAGCTGCGGCACATTTGAATGGCCCACATCAAGGGTGATGTCGGCCAGCCGGGCGTACACAGGGCCACGGATGGCGGCCAAGCGTTCCCAGGTGGCTACCGGATCGGCCGCCAACAGGGGCCGGCCGGTGTTGCGAGTAATGCGCTCCCGGACGGTGTCCAGTTCTGCACGCAGGAAAACTACGGTGGCCCGGGCCAGCAATTGCTGGGTTCCGGAGTCCAGGACAGCGCCGCCACCCAAGGACAGCACCACCGGCGCTGGATCTGGGGAGTCCAGGACATCGGCGATGGCCTTGGCTTCGAGCTGCCGAAAGTGGTGTTCACCCCGGGCCGCGAAAATCCGTGGAACGGGCCCGTGCTTGGCCACGATCTTGTGGTCAGAATCCACGAACGGCAGGCCCAGCACGCGGGCCAGTTCGGCCCCAATGACCGACTTTCCCACAGCCATGGGGCCGATCATGACGATAGGCCGTTGGGGGGTGAAGTCCGGGGCCCCCACCGAATCCCTGCCCACAACCATCAGTGGTCCTGAGTATCCAGATTGGCAGGGATTGCTGCCAGGTAGCTGTCCATGTTGCGCTTGGTCTCCTGGATGGAGTCGCCACCAAACTTCTCCACGAGAGCCTCGGCCAGCACCAGAGCGGTCATGGCTTCCGCGACGACGCCGGCGGCGGGAACCGCACACACGTCCGAGCGCTGGTGGTGGGCCTTGGCGGGCTCACCCGTGGCGACGTCAATGGTCTTCAACGCCCGGGGCACGGTGGCAATGGGCTTCATGGCAGCGCGTACACGCAGTACGTCGCCAATGCTCATGCCACCCTCGATGCCGCCTGCGCGGTTGGAGGTGCGGATGATTCGCCCGGAGTCATCCCGCACAATTTCGTCGTGTGCTGCGGAACCGCGGCGGGCTGCCGTGGCAAAACCGTCGCCAACTTCAACGCCCTTGATGGCCTGGATGCCCATGAGGGCTCCGGCCAGGCGGGAGTCCAGGCGGCGGTCCCAGTGCACGTAGCTGCCTAGGCCGGGAGGCAGGTTGTAGGCGAGCACCTCAACCACACCACCGAGGGTTTCGCCCTGCTTCTGGGCGGTATCGACTTCCTCCACCATGGCCGCTGAGGTAGCTGCGTCAAAGCAGCGCAGCGGATCGGCGTCTAGGGCTGCAACGTCGGCGAGTACCGGCAGTGCGGCTGTCTCCGGTGAGGCGACACCGGCAATCTGCACGGTGTGGCTGACCAGTTCGACGCCGACGGCGGCGAGCATCTGTGCAGCCACTACGCCGAGGGCCACGCGGGTGGCTGTTTCGCGGGCGCTGGCGCGCTCCAAGACGGGACGCGCTTCGCTGAAGCCGTACTTCTGCATGCCGGTGAAATCTGCATGGCCGGGGCGAGGGCGCGTCAAGGGAGCGTTCCGGGCCTGGCCCTCCAACTCGGCGGCATCCACGGGGTCAGCGGACATGATCGCCTCCCACTTGGGCCATTCGGAGTTGGCGATCTGAATGGCCACCGGACCGCCTTGGGTGAGCCCGTGGCGGACGCCACCCAAAATGGTGACCACGTCCTGCTCAAACTTCATGCGGGCGCCGCGGCCATAGCCTAGACGGCGGCGCGCAAGGGCGTCCCGGATGTGGGCGCTCGTGAGCTCTACACCGGCGGGGACGCCTTCAATAATTCCAACTAGGGCCGGGCCATGTGATTCTCCGGCGGTCAACCAACGCAACATACTCTCTATCCTGCCATGTTCTCATCGTGGGGATTCCGCCTGTGCACGCCAATTGCGTCGCACATCACATTGATGACGTCCCCTTGTGTATCTGTTGCGATGGTGCCGTATCCTCCGGCCTCCGCGAACAGCTTGACTTGTTCCACACCTTGGTACAAAAGCATTTCAATGCCAGCCACCACGGTTCCCCCGCGTGACTCCCATGCCTGCGCCAGTGCGCTGGGCCAAGGATCGTAGGCCACGTCCAAGAGGACACCGGCCGGCGAATCACCGGTGGCCAAAAATTCTGCTGCCAGGCCATCGGCAGCCCGCGGCGGTAGGGTGGAAATGACCACGTCAAAGCCACCAAGATCCCGTGCTGTACCAGCAAAGGATTCCAGTCTTGCAGGGGCGGCCAAGGCAGCAGCCACCTCGAGGGTCCCAGCAGCCTTGACCGGATTACGCACGAACACAACAATGTCCGTGGCTTCCAAATCAACCAACGCCGCAAGGGCAGAGACAGCTGTGCCGCCGCCGCCGAGAATAGCGGCCCGGGGCCGCTCCCCCACACCGGCGTGCCGCAAGGCGTTCACAATCCCAGCCACATCGGTGTTATCGCCGCGCAGGAAGGTGGCTCCGGCGTCGTCCGTGGTAGCGATGATGGTGTTGACTGCGCCCAGGGTACGGGCCACGTCACTGAGTTCATCGACCAGCTCCACAGCCACGTTCTTCAAGGGCATGGTGACCGAGAGGCCGTACCAATTCCCCTCAGCACGCACCTGCGCCAGCAAGTCAGCCATCCCCGATTCCTCGACGTCGATGGCGCGGTAGCTGAAATCAGCCCCCAGCAGCTGATAGGCGGCGTTGTGCAGGGCCGGTGATTTGGAATGCCCAATCGGGTGTCCCAACACCGCTCCTTGTCGCTGGCTCGTCACTTAGCTGCACGCCCCCGGATTGGCGTCGCACCAAGCCACGTATTTGGCAACATTTACCTGGTGCTCAGCAAAAGTCGCTGCATACAGGGTCTCACCAGTCTTCAGATTAATCGTGACCCAGAAGTAGTACGGATTGGTTTCAGGGTGCGCGGCAGCCTGAATCGCCTTGATACCCGGGGAACCAATGGGACCCACGGGAAGCCCTGGATTAGCGAAGGTATTGTACAGATTCGACGCGTCGGCCTTCTGCGCAGCCGTGATGTTATAGGTTTTCAGCCCCAGACCATAGGCCACGGTGGCATCGGATTCCAGGCGTCCGCCCGTTTCACCGTTGGGGTTATTGATGCGGTTCTCAATGGCACCGGAAATCTTGGCGTAGTTAGCCTCGTTGCCTTCGAATTCAATGATGCTGGCGATGGTCAGCACACGGAATTGCTCCGCCGGATCGGTGACGCCGGTGTCCGTGAGGGACTTCATGGTGCCGGTGACCATCTCGGTCAGGATCTCCTTGGCGTCGAGCTCAATCGGGAAACGGTACTCCCCCGGGGCCAGATACCCTTCAAGGTTTTTAGCCTGAGCTGGCAGCCCAAAGAGCTTCGGCTGATTGGCGAGTGCGGTGAACTCAGCTTCGGGAAGCCCGGTGCTCTTGGCCAGTACTGCCAGCACCTCGTTGATGCGCAGGTTCTGGGCAACGGCCGCGTAATCGACCTTGGAATCGCTGACGTTCAACAAAATGGTGACCGCGTCGGCGGCCTTCATCTGGGTCTTCATGGAGAATTCGCCCGGCTGCAGCGATGCCGATCCTTCGGCGGCCTTGAGTGCGTCAAGGAAGGCCTGCTCGCTGGCCACCACATCCTTGGACTTGAGCTCAGTGGCTACCGTGCGTCCGGTGGCACCTTCGGGCACCACAATCTGCACGTTTCCGGATCCGGGACCTGGATAGTCCGGCACAGTGAATCCGCCCAGCATAGGTTTAACGGTCTGGACCGCGAAGTAGACCACGGCGCCGAACAAGACCAAGATCACCAAGAACACTAGGGTGCGGCGGCGCTTGCGCACACGCTTGGAGACACGGCTGGTGCGGCGGGACGGCAAAGCTGCCGCTGCTGCCGGGTCATAAGCAACAGAATCGTAAGCCTCGGGGTGCCCGTGCTCTTGCTCTTGCCCGTGCTCGTTCTCTTCGTAATGCTCGTAGTCAGAGTGGCCGGTGTACAGCGTGTCCTCGCTGCCGTCCTGCCAGTACGTTTCGCCGTCGGGCTGCTCGTCGTCATAGGGATGAGTGGCACCCTGCTGCTGTGCAGCGTCAAAAGGCCGGGCAGCGTCAAATGGGGCAGCACCATGGCGATCGGCGCCCTGACTCCCGTGAGGGGTCCGATCACGCTTTCGGAACTGATCACTCATGGCGCCTCCTGCGTGGCGACGGGCGCATTGTAAGAGCTGGAAATGGTGAGACCCTTTTCGTGTTCAGGTGAATCGGCTGTCCCCAAAACGTCCGACTTGACTGCGCGCACGAGCTCCCCGACATCGGAATTGCGCGCTTTTTGCATATCTAAGGCATGTTGCAGTATTTCAACCGCCGCCACTTGATCTACTACTTTACGGTGTTCGCGGGTGTCCAGACCAGCTTGGCGTAGTGCTTGGTGCGCGCTGACAGTGGTCAACCGCTCATCCACCAGCAACACCGGGACATCCTGCCCCGCGGCCGCCAGCATATTCGCAAGCTGCTGGGCGTAGCTGCGGGCCATTTCGGCCGACGCCTTTTCCTCACCCTTCATGGTGCGGGGCAGGCCCACAAAGATTTGCTGCGCACCACGGTTGGCCGTCTCTTTGACGACCACCTTGATGTCACTATTCTTCTTTGTGTCCCGGCTCAGGGTCTTCACGGGTGTGGCCAGAATTCCGTCGGGGTCACATGTTGCCAACCCCACCCGAACCATGCCTACATCCACACCAAGTTTGACCCCTTGCGGGTAATTCTTCGCAGCCACAAAAGCCCTAGGATCGCATCTTTACGGCATCGCTGACGGCAGCCAGTGCGGCGCCGATAGCGTTGACGTCCTGGCCGCCACCCTGAGCCATATCCGGCTTTCCACCGCCGCCACCGCCCAAGATGCCGGAGGCCAACTTGACTAAGTTGCCGGCCTTGACGCCTGCCTCGCGGGCGGCCTCGTTGGTGACCACCAAGATGATGGGGCGGCCGTTGCTGGCGCCTGCCACGGCAATGGTCGACGGCGCGGAGCCGAGACGATCGCGCAGGTCCAGTGCCAGCCCACGCAGGTCATCAGCACTGCTGACTTCACCGGCGTCGTGCGCAATAACACGCACACCGTTGGCGTCCACAGCGGAGCCCACCAGTGTGGCCGCGGCGGCGCTGAGCTGTTCCTTGCGCAGGCGCTCCAGGTCCTTCTCGGCGTGCTTGAGCTTGGCCAAGGTTGCGGCCACACGCTCAGGCACCAGGTTCGAGGGAACCTTCAACATCTCAGAGAGAGAGCTGACCAGGGCGCGCTCGGCAGCCAGGTGACGGAAGGCGTCCATGCCGACAAAAGCTTCGACACGGCGGTTTCCGGAGCCAACTGACTGCTCGCCCAACAGGGTCAGCGAACCGATACGGGAGGTGCTATCCACATGGGTACCGCCGCACAGCTCACGGGACCAGGCGCCGTCGATCTCCACAACCCGCACCTCTGAACCGTAGTTCTCCCCGAAGAGTGCCATGGCGCCCAGGGACTTGGCAGCATCGAGGTCCATGACCTTGGTGTCAACGCGGAAGTTGTTGCGGATGGCAAGGTTAGCCACTTCCTCGATTTCTGAGCGGGTAGCCGTGCTCAGGCCCTCGCCCCAGGAGAAGTCGAAGCGCAGGTAGCCAGCCTTGTTATAGGAACCGCGCTGGAGGGCTTCCGGGCCGAGGATCTGGTGCAGTGCAGCGTGCACAATGTGCGTTCCCGTGTGCGCCTGTTCCGCGGCATGACGGCGTTCACGGTCGACTGCGGCACGCACCAAAGCGTCGGCCGGCAGTTCACCTTCGCGCACGATGGCCTGATGCACACTCAGTCCCTTGATGGGCTTTTGTACGTCCAGTACCTCGACAACGAAGCCGTCACCGGTGATCAGACCGGCATCGGCAGCCTGGCCACCAGCCTCGGCGTAGAACGGGGTGGCGTCCAAAACGAGGGAGATCTCATCGCCGGTGGAGGCGTGCTGCACCGAGACCCCGTTGGCGAGGATGGAGCGAACCCGGCCCTCACCTTCCAGCTCGGTGTATCCGGTGAAGACCGTCTCGCCCTGGGCCAGCAGCTCGTGGAAGACGGAAAGATCGGCGTGGCCACTTTTCTTGGACTTGGCGTCCTTCTGGGCGCGTTGGCGCTGCTCGAGCATGAGGGCACGGAATCCGGCCTCGTCCACAGCCAGACCAGCTTCGCCGGCCATTTCCAGCGTCAGATCGATCGGGAAACCGTAGGTGTCATGCAACGCGAACGCTTCGGTGGCCGAGAGGTTGGTGTTGGCAGCCTTGGATTCCTTGACCGCTTCCTCCAAACGGGCGGTGCCGCTGGCGATGGTGCGCAGGAAGGACTTTTCTTCGGCGTAAGCGATGCGTGAGATCCGGGCGAAGTCAGTCTCAACCTCGGGGTAGGCGCCCTTCATGGCGTCGCGGGAAACCGGCAGCAACTCAGGCAACACGGCGGTTTCCACACCGAGGAGCCGCATGGAGCGCACGGCACGGCGGATCAGGCGACGCAGCACATAGCCGCGGCCTTCGTTGGAGGGGGTGACGCCGTCGGAAATCAACATCAAAGCCGAACGGATGTGATCGGCAACAACGCGCATGCGCACATCGTCGATGTGGTGCGGATCGGCGGGGTCCTCAGTGGAGGTGTAGCTCCTGCCGGAAAGCTCTGCGGCTTTATCCAGGACGGGGCGGACCTGATCGGTCTCGTACATGTTCTCCACGCCTTGGAGAATCATGGCCAAACGTTCCAGACCCAGACCGGTGTCAATGTTCTTGTTGGGCAGTTCGCCCACCACGTCAAAGTCAACCTTGGAAGTGACATTGTCAATCTGGTACTGCATGAACACGAGGTTCCAGATTTCAATGTAGCGGGTTTCGTCGGCAATCGGGCCACCGTCAATGCCGTATTCGGGGCCACGGTCGTAGAAGATTTCCGAGCAGGGGCCAGCCGGGCCGGGCTGGCCGGTGGACCAGTAGTTATCTTCCTTGCCGATGCGCTGGATCCGGTCGGTGGGCACGCCCACCACATCGCGCCAGATGCCGTACGCTTCGTCGTCTTCGGTGTACACCGTGACCCACAGTCGATCGGCTGGGAGTCCGTAACCGCCGTCGTCAATGGAGGAGGTGAGCAGTTCCCAGGCGTAGGGAATGGCTGTTTCCTTGAAGTAGTCCCCGAAGGAGAAGTTACCGCACATCTGGAAGAAGGTGCCGTGACGGACCGTCTTGCCGACTTCTTCAATGTCACCGGTGCGGATGCACTTTTGGACACTGGTTGCGCGCTTGAACGGCGGCACCTCGCGGGCTGTCAGGTACGGAATGAACGGGACCATGCCGGCCACGGTAAAGAGCAATGACGGGTCGGAGGACACCAGTGAGGCCGAGGGCACGGGGGTATGTTGCTTGCTGGTGAAAAAATCTACCCAGCGGCGTGCAATATCGTGCGATTTCATTAGCCTGGTGGCTCCTTCAATAGTTCTATCGGGCAAAAGCTTGGCTGCACTGGCGACTGCCGCGCAGCGTGGTGAGGCAGCATGGTGGACGGGCAGATGCCGGCCGGTTTGTGCATCAGTAGTAGATCAGCGACGAGTGGCGGAGGGGTCCTGATCCACACCCAAAGCAATCCGGAGGTCACTTTCGCGTTGATTCATGTTCTCACGGAGAGCGTCGGCGAAGTCGTGAACGGCGTCGCTCATTTGTCCCACGGCACGGTTGAGTCCGGCAGGACCGAGCGCGCCTTTGGCGGCAGTAATTTTACGGGCTGCGATGACACCAACAGTGATGCCGACGCCGAGCCAAAAGATTTTCTTCATGGTTTTTCCTTGAGGAGGTTCCGTTTAGCGGCTGCGCCGGGCGCGGGTGGGTTTTCCGCGGCCAGCAAAGGCTTGGCGGACGCCGTAGGAGAATGCGGCAACCTTGATCAGCGGGGAGCCGATGGTTGCGGCCACCAGCGCGGAGAGAGCTGAGATGTTGGCGGTGGCGTCCGAGACGTTATTGGAGATTCCATCCACCTTGCCCAGCTGCGTGTTGGTCGTGGCAACGGTGGCCGTGACCTCGTCGATCAGGGGCGTGGTGCCATCACCAATCTGCTTGATGGTCACGCGGACTTCGTCGAAGACCTTGCCTAGTTTGAGGATCGGCACTGCCAGCAACGCCACTAAAACGGCAAAAACTCCTGCTGCGATCAGTCCTGCAATGTCGCCACCACTCATCTGTGTGCCGCCTCAATTCGTTAACTCGTCTTTAAACACGTGTGGCCAATGTTGCCCAACCATTGCTGAGCTACTGCTGAGCTATTACTGAGCTATTACTGAGCTATTACTGAGCTTTGCTCGGCTTTGACCTTATGCAACATCTTTCCCCAAAGTACCTTAGTCCAAAAGTATCGGTGGGTGGGTACAAAACAGCCCGCGGCGGATGCCACGGGCTGTTTTGTGTTTCAAGCATCGAATGAATCGAGCTCTACTCAATGCTAAGAAGATTTAGCGTGAGTAGAATTCAACAACCAGCTGCTCTTCACAGGTTACGGGAACCTCGGCACGCTTGGGCTTGCGAACCAGGCGAGCCTGCAGGCTCTCCAGCTTCACGTCCAAGTATGCCGGGACGGCGGGGAGCACGTCGCGGTGGGCGCCGGCTGCAGCAAGCTGCAGGGGAACCATGGTCTGGCTGCGCGGGTGCACGTGGATCAGCTGACCCTCGGCAACGCGGAACGACGGGCGGTCCACGCGGGCGCCGTCGACCATGATGTGGCGGTGCACAACCAGCTGGCGAGCCTGGGCGGTGGTGCGGGCGAAGCCTGCACGCAGAACCAGGGCGTCCAAACGGCTTTCAAGGATCTCAACCAGGTTTTCACCGGTCATGCCCTTGGTGTGCTTGGCTTCTTCGAAGGCACGGGTCATCTGTGCTTCGCGGATGCCGTACTGGGCGCGCAGACGCTGCTTTTCGCGCAGACGTACGGCGTAGTCGCTGTCCTGCTTCTTGCGGGCGCGGCCATGCTCACCGGGGCCGTACGGGCGGCGCTCCAGGTACTTGGCGGCCTTGGGAGTCAGGGCAATGCCGAGGGACCGCGAAAGGCGGGCCTGACGGCGGGCACGTGTGTTGTTAGCCACTTGTGTCCTTCCAATATGTGCAATACGTAATTGTCTGGCCTCCATTGTGGAGAGTTTGGGCTATTGCAACCCATTGCTACAGCACCTGGGCATAGACAACAGATCCTTGAAAGCACGGTAAATAAGCGGCCGAAAGCCGGTATCACCGTACGAGGATGTTGTGCATGGAGCCAGAGCTTGCCAGTGCGGAGTCAACTCTACCACTTGATAGCGGCCTGGTAGCTGCTACCCGGGTGCCCTTGCCCGCGCCCGCCGCCCCGGATCACCGCCCATGCCCGACGGCGCAGAGTACCCCGGTGGGACGTGCTATTTCACAGGACCGGTGCCACGAACAATTTCTCGCAACCGGGTGAGCCGCGGGCCCAGATCGCGTTCATGGCCGTTGGCTGTGGGCGTGTAGTAGTTCTTGCCCACCAAGTCATCCGGCGGATATTGCTGCACGGCGATGGAGTGCGGGGCATCGTGGGCGTAAATGTAGCCCTTGCCATGACCCAATCCGGCAGAGCCCGCATAGTGAGCATCGCGCAGCGGCGCCGGAACGGTGGTGCCCTTACCTGCCCGAACATCGGCCACCGCCGCATTGATGCCGTTATAGGAAGCGTTCGACTTGGGTGCCGTCGCCACATGAACCACGGCCTGGGCCAGAATTATCCGGGCCTCCGGCATGCCAATCAAGGCCACCGCTTGGGCTGCGGCCACGGCAGTCTGCAACGCCGTTGGATCCGCCATGCCCACATCCTCTGAGGCAGAGATCATGATGCGGCGGCTGATGAAGCGAGGGTCCTCCCCCGCCTCCAACATCCGGGCCAAGTAGTGCAATGCGGCATCAACGTCGGACCCGCGTACAGACTTAATGAAGGCACTGATGATGTCATAGTGCTGATCCCCAGCCCGGTCGTAGCGGACAGCGGCAGCGTCAATGGCGCGCTCGGCAACAGCCAGATCAACTACCACGGGTTCGTCTGCAGCATCGGCAGCCACTTCGGAGACAGACAGTTCGGACAGCGCCACGCCGGCGGCGGCCTCCAATGTTGTCAGGGCTCGCCGGGCATCGCCACTGGCCAAGCGGACCAGGTGGTCCATGGCATCATCGGTGACAGTGACCAGCCCATCCAAACCACGCGAATCAGTGATCGCCCGCTCGAGCAGACCTTGAATGTCGGCATTGGTCAACGGTTGCAGGGTCAGCAAAATAGACCGTGAGAGCAACGGCGCCACCACGGAGAACGACGGGTTCTCCGTGGTGGCAGCAATCAGCACCACCCACCGGTTTTCCACTCCCGGCAACAACGCATCCTGCTGGGCCTTGTTGAAGCGGTGGATCTCATCCAGGAACAGCACTGTGGTGCGCCCGTGCAAGTCTCTGTCGGTCAGTGCCTGATCCATGACCCGGCGCACGTCCTTGACCCCGGCAGTGATAGCGGAGAGTTCAACAAACTTTCGCCCCGGGCCGCGGGCAATGACATGGGCCAGCGTGGTCTTACCCGTTCCCGGAGGGCCCCAGAGCATGACCGATGCAGGCCCAGCCGCTCCCCCGCCACTGCCGCCGGCGGCCAGCATTTGCAAGGGCGATCCCTGTCCCAGCAGATGTTGTTGGCCCACCACTTCATCCAAGCTGCGGGGGCGCATGCGCACGGCTAGCGGGCTGCGCGGGCGCGATCCCGGCTCGGCACTGGCACCGCCGAAGGTCCCGCCGCCCAAGGCGAGGGTGCCGTCGTCGTCCGAGTCATCGTCCCCGTGCAGGGCGCTAAAGAGGTCACTCACCCCTCTAGGCTATCGCCCGGTAGTCTGGCAGCGTGAACCCAGCCCAGCGCACCGCCCTTGTTCCGCCCGCCCGCCTTCTCGGTTGGGTGGATCGTTTCGCCGCCTCCCACCGCGGCTTGGCCGCCACAACAGACACGGACGACGGCGTCATGCTAGCCATGCGCGACGGCGCCACCGCGCTACTCACCCCGCCGTGGCCCGACGACGGACGTCCCGGCCGGGGCGCCGGGCTGATGGACCGGGTGGTTTCCTTAGCGGCCCAGGAACGCCGTCTTGGTTTGGTGTTGGTACGCCGGGGCGGCTTTGCCGTGGGCGTCGCTGTGGGTGGGAAGTTGCTGGCACACAAGGTGGGAACGGCAGGGGCACGGTCCCGCGGCGCGGACGCTGGCGCCGCCGTAGTGCAGCGCGCTGCTGGCGAGGCCGCCAAAGTTTTTTCGGGTCAGGGCTTCGAATATGTGGCTACGGGAGGCGATAAGGCACTGGTGGAATCGGTCTTGGCGACGCCCGCGCTCGGTGCTGTTGCCCAGCAGTCCCGTTTAGCCCCGTTGGCCGTCACCGATCCGAACATGGCAGTGCTGCAGAAGGCCGCCGGTGATTTCTGCTCCGTCCGGATCACCATCACCGATCCCGTGGGGAGCTAGCTAGCCTACGCCGGCGATGCGCGAATCGTTTGGGCAGCTAACACGGGTGTGCCAGGATCATGTGCCAGCGGATCACCCGCGTTTTGTGCCGAATAGGGTCCTAGTCAGCGTCTCAGCAGGCGCCGAGGGCACGCCGCAGAGGTGCCTGCCGGTAGTGGTAACGGCCTTGTTCGGCGAATCCGGCGCGACCGTACAGCTCCTGGGCTCCATCGTTGGCAGCTGTCACCATGAGCCAGTAGTTGCGCAGACCCCGCTCTGTCCCGGCCGCCGTCAGGGCGTTGAGGATTTGGGTGGCGATGCCGCGGCGCCGCGCTTGAGGGTGGACGGCCATGGAGTAGATCCCTCCCCATGCTTCGGAGCCTGCTGGCTTGCCTAGCTGCGGCATGGCCAGGCGCCCGGTACCCACGGCCCTGCCCTCATCATCATGGGCCGTGGCATACAGGGCCGTGGCGGCTACAAGAATGCTGTGGGCCATAGCCATTTCCTGCGGCCCGCCACGGCCATCAACGCTCCACCACAGTTCCAACCAGTCCTGCGTGGGGATAGTAGTCATGGTGATAGTGCTTTTTGACGGTGGCGGATGGGTGGCCTCATCAGCTGAGCGCAGTGCTGCCGTGGCGGTCATGATGAGTGTCTGCGACTGCTTGCTATAGGACTGTTGATCGAGCAGCGCTTCCAGAGCCACATTTTCAGCACGGTGGCTCAGCTGAAAAATCACCGGTTGGTGGCGGTCAGCGTACCAACGCGTCGTGGACGCCAGCGCAGCTGCCGTATCGCTGGGCGCTGACACGGGCCACACGGAGTTGGCGCGTTGAGTGACGCCGCCGGCGGAGCGCAAGAGCCACCCGTCCACGTCTACGGCATCCGGGGCCGGCCACGCAGCGTTCATGAGCTGCTCAATTTTATCGAGATGTCCGGCTGCCGCAATTGTCATTGCAACAGCTTAATGGCAGCTGAGCCCCAACCCGTAGGATCACATAGACGAGACTCCGCAATTCCGACAAGGAAGCACAATGAACGATTCATCACACTTCATTTCCCCCACAGCCTTCGCCGAACAGCTCAGTCGGGAGCAAGTCCTGTCCCCTGGCATTCGCCCTCTGTGGGATGGTGCTCGGCTGAGCGGGCCGGCCTACACAGTCCGCTGCGCTCCGGGCGATAATCTGATGCTCCATGCGGCGATCCACCGGGCACCGGCCGGATCCGTGCTCGTGGTCGATGGCGGCGACTCTTCCCACGCGATCGCAGGAGGCAACGTCTGTGCTGTGGCGCAGCGGCGCGGGATCGCCGGTCTCATAATTGACGGTGCCATCCGTGACGTGCAGGAAATCCGTGATCTGGGTTTTCCCGTATTTGCCCGTGCCGTAGTACCCAAACCTGGCCTGAAGGCTGTAGTCCTGCCGTTGCAGCAACCCGTAAAATGCGGCGGAGTCCTGGTGCATCCTGGCGACTTCCTCGTAGCGGATGAGGAAGGGATCGTTGCCGTGCCGGCGAAGATCCTCGAATCAGTGCTTAAGTCCGTCTCTGACAAGGCTCAGGCAGAGCAAGCCCAAACACTTGATGAATGGGACGCCGAACACGAGGAGAAGATCAATTCCATCCTCAGAGCTGCGGGAGTGGATTGGTAGCACGCAACAACCCGGGAGCAGGCTGCCGGAGGCTCAGAGCATGATGTGGGCCAGCTGCTCCTCCGTCAGAGCCCGGTCCGCATAAACGAGCCGAATCGCTTTCGAATCCGGGTTGCCTGCATCGATGCCCCTATGGAGCAGGGTCAGGCCAACCTTCTCGGCAACGCGTGCCGAAGCCACGTTATGTTCAAGCAAATAGGCCACAAGAGGAAGCTCGGGGCGGCTCAGCTTCGCTTGCCTCACAGCCTCTCGCGAGAGCTCCGTTGCGAAGCCTTGGCCTTGAGCATCGAAGGCGAAACGGTAGCCCAGGTTCCAAAAGATGTCATCTTTGATGGAACAGCCGCCGTAGCCGATGATGCTCTGGTCACTGGGGTACTTGACAACCCACGGGCCTAACTCAGCACGGTCCCACGCCGAAATGAATCTGCTCACCATCACCTGTGTCTGTTCAATGTCGCCATGCCTCAGGCTGGGGAAATGACTCCAGACGCGTGGATCGCTACAGATCTGGTGCAAGCCATCGGCATCTTCACAACGGGGGCGGTCAAGGAACAAGCGTTGGGTCTTGGTGGGCATCCAGCGATTCTAGAGAATTCGCATTCGTGCAGACCGGGTGCTGCCCACTGCCGAGTCGTCAGCCACCGCTTAGGTGAGGGACACCCACCACTTAGGTGAGGGATCCGCCGTCGTGCGTTGACAAGCAAAATGCCTGCCTCCCCACAATGGGAAGGCAGGCATTTCAGAACCGCATAAAACTACGTGGCGCAGAACTACTTGGCGTCGGTGTCGCCCTTGTCTTCGGGGTCAGCTTTCTTGGCCTCCGGCTTGAAGTCAACGCCGGCTTCCTTGCGCTGCTGCGCCGTAATCGGGGCCGGAGCTTCGGTCATGGGGTCGTAGCCGCCGCCGGACTTCGGGAAGGCAATGACGTCGCGGATGGAGTCCACACCGGCCAAAAGTGACACGGCACGGTCCCAGCCAATGGCGATGCCACCATGAGGCGGGGCGCCGAACTTGAAGCCGTCCAGCAAGAAGCCGAACTTCTCATTAGCCTCGGCCTCGGAGATGCCCATGACACCGAAGACGCGCTCCTGGACGTCGCGGCGGTGGATACGGATGGATCCTCCTCCGATTTCGTTACCGTTGCAGACGATGTCGTAGGCGTAAGCCAGCGCCTCGCCCGGATCGGTGTCGAAGTTATCCATGAATTCGGGCTTGGGTGAGGTGAACGCGTGGTGCACGGCCGTCCAGGCGCTGTGCCCCAGGGCCACGTCGCCGGAACCAACGGCAACGCTGGTGGGCTCGAACATGGGCGCGTCAACAACCCATACGAACGCCCAGTCCTTCGGGTTGATCAGGCCGGTGCGGTGACCGATCTCAACACGAGCGGCGCCGAGCAGCGCGCGGGAGGGGGACACCTCGCCGGCGGCGAAGAAGATGCAGTCGCCGGTCTTGGCACCAACAGCGTCGGCCAGGCCGGCACGTTCGGTCTCGGTGAGGTTCTTGGCTACCGGTCCGGTGAGCTCGCCCTCTTCCTTGATCAACACATATGCCAGACCCTTGGCACCGCGCTGCTTGGCCCATTCCTGCCAAGCGTCGAGCTGGCGGCGAGGCTGCGAAGCACCGCCGGGCATGACCACGGCACCCACGTAGGGAGCCTTGAAGACGCCGAATTCGGTGTCCTTGAAGAATTCGGTGAGATCGCTCAGTTCCTGGCCGAAGCGCAGATCCGGCTTGTCCGAACCAAAGCGAGCCATGGCATCGCGGTACGTCATGCGCTGGATCGGCATCGGGATCTCAACGTCGATCAGCTTCCACAGCTCGGCGACGATCTTTTCACCCAAGGCGATGATGTCGTCCTGGTCAACGAAGCTGGCCTCGATGTCGAGCTGGGTGAATTCCGGCTGGCGATCCGCACGGAAGTCTTCGTCACGGTAGCAACGGGCAATCTGGTAGTACTTTTCGAAGCCGCCCACCTGCAGGAGCTGCTTGAACAGCTGAGGCGACTGCGGCAGCGCGTACCAAGAACCGGGAGCCAGACGTGCCGGCACCACGAAGTCGCGGGCACCCTCAGGGGTGGAGCGCGTCAGTGTGGGGGTTTCAATCTCGATGTAACCCTGATCGTGCAGCAGGTTGCGGGCAACCCGGTTGGCCTCGGAGCGCAGGCGCATGTTGCGCTGCATGACCGGACGGCGCAGGTCCAGGTAGCGGTGCTTCAGACGCGCTTCCTCACCAACCTCAGTGTGGTCATCAACTTGGAAGGGCAGCGGTGCTGCTTCATTAAGCACGACGACGTCATCGGCCATGACTTCGATCTCACCCGTGGCGAGGGCCGGGTTTTCGTTGCCCTCGGGACGGCGTGAAACCGTTCCGGTGATCTGCAAAACAAATTCGTTACGCAGTGCGTGGAAGACTTCTTCCTCACGCACCACAATCTGTGCCACGCCAGATGCGTCACGCAGGTCCAAGAAAGCCACTCCACCGTGATCACGGCGGCGGGCAACCCAGCCCGAAAGCGTGACGGTTTGGCCAATATGTTCAGCCCGCAAGGAGCCTAGGTCATGTGTGCGCAGCACAGCATTCCTTTCAATGGTGGTGTTCGGCCCGCGATTCCGGGCCTAAAAGAGACGTTGTTAGAAGTTTACCGGTGATTGACAATCGCCGTGGTCCCGCTCGGTGGCAGAGCTTGTCGAGACCCCGCTAGTGCATCGATCCGCGAGAAAAGGTCGTTCTCGTGGGTCAGACCGACCATTTCTCACGGATCGATGCAGCCCAGCCGGGAATCGAGTGCTATGCGACGACGATTTGTGGGGCCAGGTCCTCAACGGGCGGCATCCAGGTGGCGGGGTCCGCTGCTACCTGATCGCCGGAGCGGATGTCCTTGACCTGGTGCGCACCGCTCTCGTCGGTGAACCAGACGTACGGGATGCCGCGCTTGTCGGCGTACTTGATCTGTTTGCCGAACTTATCCGCCTTGGCAGCTACTTCGGTGGAGATTCCGCGGGCGCGCAGCGCAGTCGCCACGTCTTGGGCTTCACTCCAGCTATCCTCATCGACCAAAGTGACAAGCACGGCCGTGGGGACAGAGCGGGAGGCCTTGGCGAATTCTTGGCTCAGGATGCGTGCCACGAGGCGGGTGACACCAATAGACAGCCCAACGCCGGGGAACTTGCGGTTGCCCTTGGACGCGAGGGCGTCGTAGCGCCCGCCCGAGCAGATGGACCCCAACTGCTCGTGGCCAACCAGCACAGTCTCGTACACAGTTCCCGTGTAGTAATCCAAGCCACGGGCAATGGAGAGATCGGCCACAACCGAGCCTGGAGCGCTCTTGACGGCCGCTGAAATGACCTGTTCGAGCTCGTTCAGGCCCTCTTCCATGAGCTCATCGGTGACGCCCAGGGCACGCACGGCTGCCACGAAGGAGGTGTCCTCAGTGCGGATGGATGCCAGTGCCAGAGCCTTGGCAGCCTGCTCGTCGGTAGCGCCGAGCTCATTCTTGAGCAGTTCGGCTACCTTCTCGGCGCCGATCTTCTCCAGCTTGTCGATGCTGCGCAAAACACCAGCGGTGTCGGTGAGACCAATGCCGCGGTAGAAGCCTTCGGCCAGCTTACGGTTGTTGATCCGCAGCTTGAACGCAGGGATCGGCAGGGCAGAGAGAGCCTCAGCGATGACCAGCGCAAGCTCCACGTCATAGCGGAACGGCAGTACGCCGTCGGCCACGACATCAATATCCGCCTGGGTGAACTCGCGGGCGCGGCCCTCCTGGGGACGCTCGCCGCGCCAGACCTTCTGGATCTGGTAGCGGCGGAAGGGGAAGGACAAGTAGCCAGCGTTTTCCACTACATAGCGGGCAAAGGGCACCGTCAGATCGAAGTGCAGGGCCAGCGCATTGGGATCATCCTTGGAGGCAACGGCGACGTTGCCGTCGTCGTCTTGGAGGCGTGAAAGCCCATACACTTCCTTATCGATCTCACCCTTGCGCAGGAGATGGCCAACAGTTTCCACAGCCCGTGTCTCGATGGAGCTGAATCCGTGCAGTTCAAAGGTGCGGCGCAAGGTGTCCAGCACATGTTGCTCCACCAGCCGCTCCTCGGGAAGCCACTCGGGAAAACCGGACAAGGAGGCGTTGCGTGCCATGGGTGTTGCTCTCCTAACATGCACCGGATCCAGAAAGTCGGTCACTGGATCCGGCGGGGCGGGTAAACGTAACGGCGCGTCGAAGCCCAAGTCATGCTCACCGCACAGCGGGCATTACATGGGTAAACTGGCACCGGCTGCCATTTTATAAGGTTTGACAGCCCACCCCTAACCTACCCGGCCGCGACAGCGCTAGGTGAACATACCGCTCGATTTGACGCTTGAATTGAAGGAAGAGGCACAGTTGGCCAACAGCAACAAGTCCGCCCGTGAAGCCAAAGCACGCGTGGCCCGCATGGAGGCCAACCAGGCCTTGCACCAGGAACAGCTCCAGCGGCGCAAGCGCGATAATCTCATTGCTTTCATTGCGATTGCTGCTGCACTGGCCCTCGCAGCCGTGCTGGCGTTGACGGTTTTCAGCCCTAAATCGGACGCCGACGCAACGGGCACTGATGCCAGCACCTCCTCGGCCGACGCATCGGCCGAGCCGAGCACTCCAGCTCCCTCCGCATCAGCCCCGGTAGAAACCAACAGCCCCACGGTTCCGAAGGGAGAGACTGCCCAAGGCAAGACGTTTACCGGAACCCTGACGCTCAACGGCAAACCACTGGGGGTGGAACTTGACGGCACCAAGGCGCCGCAGGCTGCTGCGGTGTTCAAGTCCCTCGCCGACGAGGGCTTCATGACGGGCAAGACCTGCCACCGGTTGACCAACTCCCCCAACTTCGGCGTCCTGCAGTGCGGCTCGCTCAAGGGCGACGGCGCTGGCGACCCCAGCTACCAGTGGGGCCCGGTGGAAAACACCCCAGCAGATGGAAAATACCCTGCAGGAACCATTGCTGTAGCGCGCGCCAACACGGTCTATTCCAATGGCACCCAGTTCTTTATCACCTATGAAGACACCAATCTCCCCCAAGGCGATGGCGGTTACACCATTGTTGGAAAGGTCACCAGCGGCCTCGACGTCGTGACAGGAATTGCGAAGGACGGGATCGCCAATGGCGCAACCGACGGTGCGCCCAACACCAAGGTGACGATAGACTCGTTCAAGCTCAACTAGTTTTCATCAGGCCTTCCCTGGTGCGGCACAGCCGTGCTCCCCGGGAAAAGCTCCACCACGATCCTGGCCAGGTAGTTTTTGCACCACCTGCCCGTATCCATCAAGCGAAAGACTTTTAGCGGTGACACACAGTCAAGAATCCGACGAAACACTTGCCTCAACAACAGAGCCTCCCGTAACGGAAAATGCCCCTGTCGAAAGCACGACGGCGGCCACTCCCGCCCCGGCACCGGCATCTGCTCCTGCTCCTGCTCCCTCACCTTCCCCGGCCGCGTTTGCCGCCCGCCCCAAGGTGCCGGCGCCCGCAGCGGTTCCGGCTCCGGTCGCAGCACCGGCAGTTCCTGCCGTCAACTTGGCTGAAGCTGCCAAGTTTGGCCGCGCCGAAGAAGATGGTCACGTCTTCTTGATCCTCGATGGTGAAGAGTTCCCTGTTGGCCAGTACCCTGGCGCCACCAAGGACGAGGCGCTGAGCTACTTTGTGCGCAAGTTTGATGACATCCTGGCCCAGATCATCCTCTTGGAGCAGCGTGTTGAGGCCAAGGCACCGACCACGGACATGAATAAGACGGTCACCCATCTGCGCGAGCAGCTGGGCGAGCGCACCTCCGTTGGTGACGTCAACGCAGCACTGGCCCGTTTGCTCGCCCTTGAAGCGAACATCAAGGCACTGGCTGCTGCGGAGAGGGCCGCGCACGACTCGGCCCGCGCCGTC
Source organism: Specibacter sp. NPDC078692 (assembly GCF_040686835.1). Lineage (NCBI taxonomy): Bacteria > Bacillati > Actinomycetota > Actinomycetes > Micrococcales > Micrococcaceae > Specibacter > Specibacter sp. NPDC078692. The sequence continues at coordinate 94,850 of NZ_JBFBLV010000003.1, read as the reverse complement.
GAACTTGCCGCTCGGGAAGCAATTGTGGCCGAGGCAGAAACCATTTCTGCCGAGGACCCCGCCACGATTCAGTGGAAGGTCAGCAGCGCCCGCATGAACGAGCTCTTCGAGTCATGGAAGACGGCGCAGAAGTCCGGTATGCGTCTGGGCAGGGCCACGGAAGAAGGACTGTGGAAGCGGTTCCGCAGCGCCCGCACGGTTTTTGACCGCCACCGCCGCGCCTACTTCTCGCAGCTGGATAACAACAACGCCTCCGCCAAGAGCACCAAGGAAGCGCTGATTGCAGCCGCCGAGGAACTAGCTACCTCCACCGAGTGGGGCTATGCCGCGGGAGAGTACCGCCGGCTCATGGACCAGTGGAAGAGCTCACCTCGCGCCAGCCGCAAGGATGATGACGCACTCTGGGCACGCTTCCGTGGGGCACAGGACAAGTTCTTCGCTGCCCGTCAGGCCGCCAACAGCGCTCTGGATGAAGAGTTCGGCGCCAACTTGGTGGTCAAGGAGGCCTTGATCACCGAGGCGCAGGCATTGCTGCCCATCAAGGACCTCAGCGCCGCCAAGAAGGCCCTGCAGTCCATCCGTGACCGCTGGGAAGCAGCCGGCAAGGTTCCGCGCAATGACATGCAGCGGGTTGAAGCTGGCCTGCGCAAGGTCGAGGATGCCGTCCGTACCGCCGAAGACGACAACTGGCGCCGCAGCGATCCCGAAGCCAAGGCACGCACCAGCAGCGCGCTGAGCCAGCTGGAAGCAACCATTGCAGGACTCAAGGACGATCTGGCTGCCGCCGAGAAGGCCGGGGACGCCCGCAAGGTAGCCAAGGCTACCGAAGCACTGGCCGCCCGTGAGCTGTGGCTGGAGCAAATCCAGAAAGCAGCTCAGGACTTCTCCTGATTCTGCGTAACTGAGTAGCTGCGGGATGATTTCGCAGTCTCTTTGAGTGTTTTACAGGGCCTCCGGGCCGGGTTGTCCACAGCCCGGCCCGGAGACCTTTTTCTTCTCGGGTTGGCGATGCACCCTTGAGAGATGACAAGTCAAGAAAACCCGCCCGCAGCCGCATCGCAAGAGTCGCTGCTGGCACCGGGAACCCTGTTCATCTTTTCCGAGCTCTCTGCCATGGTCATGGACGGCGTATTGTGCCATGTTTTCGGCCAAGTATTTCGACCCTCTGCACTGGCAGAGACTCCGGCCGTGCGGGCTGCGGCACTGGCACACCACATCCCGGCATTTCTGAGCCACCGGGCGGTGTTAGCCCAGCTCTCGGCAGCTTGGGTCTACGGTTGTGCTCCTGCGCCAGCTGAGGTTGCCCTGCTGGTGGACAACGATGGCAACAGTGCGGCCGTGCCGCGCCACAGCGGCTGCACTGTGCGCCAGGTCCGTCTCGAAGCGCAGGATGTTCAACTCGTGGGGACCACGCGAGTCACCACCGCATTACGCACCGCGCTGGACGTGGCCCGCAGCGCTCCGCCGGCCTTGGCCAGACCCGTGCTTGTGGCTATGTCTCGCGACGCTACCTTGGCATGTCCACTCAGGCGGATCCAGCAGGCACTGCTGGCAGCCCCGCACGTTCCCGGGAAGTTGCGGGCCCAAGAGCTTGTGCAAACACTGTTAGACACCGCTCAGCTGCCTGGTTCGCAGGCTTAGGCGCGGCGGTGCGAACCGGTGGAACGGTAGACGTCATACACGCCGTCAATCCGGCGCACCGCGTTCAAGACGTGGTCAAGGTACTTGGGATCACCCATTTCGAAAGCGAACTTGGATATCGCCACCCGATTGGTGCTGGTGTTGACGCTGGCGGCCAGAATGTTGACATGGTTTTCGGCCAGAATCCGGGTGACATCTGATAGCAGGCTCTTGCGGTCCAGTGCCTCCACCTGAATCTCGACCAAGAAAACACCTGACTGGGTGGGCGCCCAATCAACCTCAACCAGTCTGTCCGGCTCATGCTGGAGATTCAACAGGTTGGGGCAATCGCTACGGTGTACCGAAATGCCCGAACCCTTCGTGACAAATCCCGAGATGGGGTCAGGCGGCACGGGGGTGCAACACCTGGCCAGCTTCACCAGAACATCGTCCACGCCGTGGACAATGACACCAGAATTGGAAACTCGTGACCGGGCGTTGGAAACGTGAGTTTCCAACGGCGGAGCAACCTCTTCAATATCTGCCATCCCCATCACCTCGCGGAGGCGTTCAACCACCGATTGAGCTGATGTGTGCCCATCGCCGACTGCTGCGTAGAGACCAGTGATGTCTTGATAGTGGAAGTGCTCGGTGACAGCCATGAGGGAATCATGGGTCATCATTTTCTGCAGAGGCAGGTTCTGCTTGCGCAGGGCCTTCGTCAGCAGCTCCTTGCCCTTTTCAATGGACTCCTCGCGGCGTTCCTTGCTGAACCATTGGCGGATCTTGTTACGTGCGCGGGGGCTCTTGACGAAGTTCAGCCAGTCTTGACTGGGACCGGCACCTTCGGCCTTGTTGGTGAAGATCTCCACGGTGTCACTGTTGGCAAGTTCGCTGTTGAGCGGCACGAGTTTGCCGTTGACGCGGGCGCCAATGGTCCGGTGCCCCACCTCGGTATGCACGGAATAGGCAAAGTCCACTGGCGTGGCCCCGGCCGGCAGCGCCACAACCTGGCCCTTGGGCGTGAAGACGTAGACTTCCTTGGCGTTCATTTCAAAGCGCATGGAATCCAGGAACTCACCCGGATCAGCGGTCTCGCGTTGCCAATCCATGAGGGACCGCAGCCAGGACATATCATCCTGGTTTGTCGCTAAGGGCGCCTTGTTGCCGCTCTTGTACATCCAGTGCGCTGCGACACCGTATTCGGCCCGCTGATGCATCTCTCTGGTGCGGATCTGGATCTCCACCAGTTTGCCACCGGGTCCCAACACCGTGGTGTGCAGTGACTGGTACATGTTGAACTTGGGCAGCGCAATGTAGTCTTTGAAACGCCCCACCAGCGGTGTCCAAAGGGAGTGCACTTCGCCCAGCATGGCGTAGCAGTCCCCTACGGTATCCACCATGACCCGGACTCCGATGAGATCGTTGATGTCATCGAATTCTTTGCTCCGGACCACCATCTTTTGGTAGATGGAGTAGTAGTGCTTTGGCCGACCGCTGACTTCACCCTTGATCTTGGAAACACGCAACACTTCAAGGAGTTCACGGCGAATCAGGCTCAACTGCTTCTCGCGCTCGGGTGAGCGGTCCTGCACGAGCCGGACAATTTCCTCGTATACCTTGGGATAGAGCGCTGCGAATGAGAGCTCCTCCAATTCCCACTTCATGGCGTTCATACCAAGGCGGTGGGCCAATGGAGCAAAAATATCTAGAGTTTCGCGGGCTTTTTTACTCGATGACTGGGCTGAAACGAAACGCCAAGTACGAGCGTTATGGAGCCTGTCGGCCAGCTTAATGACCAGCACCCGGATGTCCTTGGACATGGCCACGACCATTTTGCGCAAAGTTTCAGCTTGGGCTGCTTCGCCGTAATCTACCTTGTCGAGCTTGGTGACACCATCCACCAGCAGTGTGATTTCCTTGCCGAAGTCATGCTCCAACTGGGCCAGGGTGTACGGCGTATCTTCCACCGTGTCGTGCAGCAGGGCAGCCGCTAGGGTACTTCCTCCCAAGCCCATTTCCGCCAGAATGGTCGCGACCGCAACTGGGTGGGTGATGTAAGGATCGCCGCTCTTGCGTTTTTGGCCTTCGTGGTACTTTTCTGCCACGGCGAAGGCTCGCTGGAGCAAGTCCAGGTCTTCTTTGGGGTTCTTGGCCCGCACAATGCGCAGCAAAGGTTCCAGAATGGGCGAGTAGCTCTCCGTGGACCAGCCAGCCAGTCGGGCCAGGCGGGATCGGGTTCGTTCGCGCCGCCCAGGAAAGGTGAGGCGAATATCTGCTGGTCGCTGGCCGGAAACGTCATTAGTTGAACCGGCACGAGTCGAAGCACCACTAGTAACTCCAGCAGCAGTGGATTTATCCTTGCCGGGCACAGCTTTCGACCCGGAATTGGTAACTAGCTCATGCGAGGGCGATTCATCGGTCAACGCATTTCCTCCCTCACACACGTACGTTCTGTGCGCCCCTACTGCGGGGCATTACCCCATTCTAGGGTGCAGGGAAGATCATTGTTGACCAAAACAGGGATGGGGCCGAATGCATAGCATTCGGCCCCATCCCTGTTGGGTGCCTGAGGAGTTAAATAGACGGAGCCTAGGCCGTAGTAGCTACCTCAGTAGCATCCTGTTCTGCCTCATGCGCGCGGCGCTGCTGTACCTTTTTGGCCTGTTTGAGGTGATCGGGTTCGCGCTCACGCAGCCAGGCGTACATAGGTGCAGCCACGAACACCGTGGAGAAGGTGCTCACAATAATGCCGATGAAAAGCGCCAGTGAAAGGTCACGCAGAGTTCCTGCGCCCAGGAGCAAGGCACCGATAAACAGAATCGAGCCCACCGGCAGCACAGCCACCATCATGGTATTGATGGAGCGCACTAGGGTCTGGTTCACGGCGAGGTTGACTTCTTCAGCAAACGTCCGCCGCTCAGATTTAGTAATGTCTGCCGTGTTTTCTCGGATCTTGTCAAAGACCACAACTGTGTCGTACAGCGAGTAACTCAGGATGGTCAAGAAGCCGATGATGGCTGATGGCGTGACTTCGAAGCCTGACGCTCCGTAGATTCCTGCGGTGACTACCATGACCACCAACAAGCCCACCATGGCTGCAATGGACATCCGCCAGGTCCTAAAGTATAGGGCCATCAGGACCGTAGCGAGCAGCACGAACACGATGAAGCCAATGATGGCCTGCCGGGAAACGTCCTGTCCCCAGCTGGGGCCAACGAAGGTGGAGGTGATGTGGTCTTCAGTGACGCCGTATGCCGTCTTCAGCGCATCCTTGACGGCCAGAGTCTGGTCGTCACTGAGCCGGTCGGTTTGCACCTGCATGGTGTCACCGGCAATGTTGGTGACAACAGCAGCGGTGCCAGGCACAGCGGCTGCAACAGCGGATTCACCGGTGGAAACATCTGTATGGGTTACCGAGGAAATAGTGAACTGGGAACCGCCACGGAAATCAATCCCGAAGTTGAACCCGCCCCCAAACAGTGGGATCAGGATGGACAACACCAGCAGAACGCCCGTAATGCTGAACCAAATTTTGCGTTTTCCAACAAACTCGTAGGACCGTTCACCGGTGTACAGTTCGTTTCCGAAAGTGGCGAAACTCTTCATTATTTGCTCTCCTTCGAGTCACTGGACTCGGGCTGTGCAGCCCCGGCGCCCCTGCTGCCAACCATTTGCGCTTCCTTGGCAGCCAACCGCCGTTCGGCAATAGTCTGGCGGCGTTCGGCTTCGCCCGCGGCACGGACGTTCTTGCCCGTGGCCACAGCAGCGGTCTCTTCCGGAGTGCGGAAACGGCCCGCGCCACGGTACAAGGGAATTGCGCCCAACTGCTTCGGATCCAGGCCCGAGAAGCTGTGGCCCTCACCGAAGAACTTGGTGCGTGCCAGCAACTGCAAGGTGGGGTGGGTGAACATAAAGACCACAATGAGGTCGGCTACCGCCGTCAGGCCAAGTGTAAAAGCAAAGCCCTTGACGCTACCCACGGAGACAAAGTACAGCACCAAGGAGGCCAAGACGTTGACAGCTTTAGAAGCAAGGATGGTGCGCTTGGCGCGCTCCCAACCATTCTCCACAGCGGCAACCAGACCGCGTCCGTCACGTAGTTCATCCCTGACTCGCTCAAAGTAAACAATAAATGAGTCGGCAGTCTGACCAATGGCCACGATGATTCCAGCCACACCAGCCAGGGAGAGTCGGTAGTTTTCCGCCCAACCCAGCAAGATGATGGCTAGGTAAGTGATGACACCGGCAATGATCAGCGAGGAGATCGTCACCAAGCCCAAGGCGCGGTACTGGAACAGTGAGTAAATAACCACGAGGCCCAGACCGATCAATCCTGCCAACAGACCCATTTCAAGCTGCTGCAGGCCAAGGGTTGCCGAAATCTGGACTTCGCTCTGAATTTCAAAGCTGATGGGCAGTGAACCGAACTTCAACTGATCAGCCAGAGCCTTGGCCGTGGCCTCGGTGTACTGCCCCGTAATAGAGGACTGCCCATCCGTGATGACAGCCAAGGAAGCAGGCGCTGCGATGACGCTGTCATCGAGGATGATGGCGAAACGAGCCTGAGGATCGTTGGGATTGACCAAGTACTTCGCGTGCAAGCGCTGAGTCACGGCCTTGAATGCCGCAGCACCCTCAGGCTTCTCCAACGTCAACTGAACTGACCACTCGTTAGTGGTGGCACCCTGAGCGCCGGACTGCAGACCATAGGACGCAGTTTTAATCCACTTGCCGGGGATCTCAACCGGACCAAGGATGTACTTGATGCCCGTCTCGGGTTCACAACTAACAAGTGGCTTGTCAGGATCCGAGGTGGTGGGACGCTCAGTCAGCGGCGGAAGGCAGCTAGTGGCCTCAAACTGCTTCATGACCGCTGCGTCAACCCAGTTGGGGTCGCTGGAGTCCACCGGCGCCGCGGTAGGCACTGGAAGCTGGTCCTCGGGAGTCCTCTCGGCCTCCGGGACAGCACCAGTAGGCACCTGAGTGGCCGCAATGACGGGGCGGAAGTTCATGTTGGCCGAAGCCTTGATGAGGTTGCGCTCTTCGTCGGTTGGCTTGCCCGGCATGCTCACAACAACGTTGCGACCGCCTTCTGTGGAGATCTGAGCTTCGGAAACACCCGAACCATCCACACGCTGGCGAATAATGGACACAGCCTGGTCCAATTGTTCGGGGGCGATGTTACCGCTACCTTCAACCTTGGGCGCCAGAATCATCTGGGTGCCACCCTCTAGGTCGAGGCCAAGCTTGGGCGCCCAAGTGGCAGCCCCGCTAAGGACACCAGCACCTACCGCCAGTGTGCATGCAATGATGAGCGCCGCAAGCCACAGAAGAGTTCTGCGGGCCGTGGACGCCGGACCTGTTCGTGCCATCAAGGGATCCTTCTATTGGTCACGGGATTGTGAACATGGCAATGCTGCTGCACCGGGGTGAGACCTTGGTGCAGCAGCAGCCAACCCGGATAAGGCTAGTTGTCTTTGTTGTTTTCGTTCTTCAAGCGCTCAAGGGATTCCTCGACGGACTCCGTTGCATCAGCTTGCTTGTCAAGATTCAGCGTCAGCGACGAAGCATCGTTAGGCACAATGGCCTCGACATCTTGCGCGTCAGCAGGATCGATGATCTTAGCAACGGTCTGGCTGTGAACAGTGGCAGTGGTCCCCGGGGAGATCTCCATGAGGATCTTGTTCTCATCCGTGTCAATCGACAGAACGGTACCAAAGAGACCAAAGTTGGTCATGATCTCGACACCGGGAGCCAGCTTGGAACGCTTTTCTTCAGCAGCGGCCTTCGCCTTCTTTTGCTTGCGCATCATCATGAAGATGAGCAGACCAAACATGGCAAAAAGAAGAATACTCATCGGGTCCATGAAAACCCCCGGAGGGCGAAGTCGGTGGCCAAAACACTACTGAGGGTCACAGCTGGGGTTCCATTCGTTAAGCAAACATTTCAGTTCCACGCACGCTGTGGACGTGCCGGAGGTCATATCAGTCTAGAGGTTAAAGCTGGACGTGGGATGAGTATTCACCCAGAACCGCCCATATTTACACATATTGCAGATAAAAATACGTGGTTTGCACTCTTTTCTACTCTTGGGGCGAAGAATTTTCCCGCTCAGAGCGGAATCGCTGTTTGTCGCAAAATGGATACGGATACGGATACGGATACGGATACGCGATGTTTCAGCTAGTTATCGTTGTCATCCTCATCGAAGGGCAGCATGGCGGCCGCAACAGCATTGCCAGGCATCTTGAGTCCTAGGTGATCCCACGCGGCAGGCATGGCAATTCTGCCCCGCGGCGTGCGGCCCAGCAGTCCTTCGCGGACTAGGAAAGGTTCAGCCACGGTCTCCACAGTTTCAGGTTCCTCCCCCACAGCGATAGCCAGGGTGGACAAGCCCACGGGGCCACCGTTGAACTTGTTGACCAGCGCCTGCAGTACCGAGCGGTCCAGCCTGTCCAAGCCACGGGCATCGACCTCATACATATCCAACGCTGCTGAAGCGGTGCGGGCGTCGATAGACTCGATGCCATGAACCAGCGCCCAGTCACGGACCCTGCGTAGCAGCCTATTGGCGATCCGCGGGGTGCCCCGGGATCGGCCTGCAATCTCAGCGAATCCCGCACTCGTTAGGCGCAGGTCCAGCATCCCAGCGGAACGACGCAGCACCAGTTCAAGCTCAGCTACTGAGTAAAACTCCAGGTGACCGGTGAAGCCAAAGCGATCTCGCAGGGGGCCTGGCAACAGACCGGCGCGGGTGGTGGCTCCCACCAGAGTGAAGGACGGCAGCTCCAACGGAATGGCCGTGGCTCCTGCTCCCTTGCCGACGATGATGTCCACCCGGAAGTCTTCCATGGCCATGTACAGCATTTCTTCAGCAGGGCGCGACATGCGGTGAATTTCATCCAAGAACAGCACCTCGCCCTCGGTGAGCGAAGACAAGATTGCTGCAAGGTCCCCGGCGTGCTGAATGGCCGGGCCCGAGCTAATGCGCAAGGGCGCGTTCATTTCGGCGGCCACGATCATGGCGAGGGTGGTTTTACCCAGGCCAGGAGGGCCTGACATCAACACGTGATCGGCGCTGCGCCCACGAATTTTCGAGGCTGCCAGTACCAGCGCCAACTGTTTGCGAACACGTTCCTGACCCACAAAATCGTCAAGGTTTTTGGGCCGCAGGGCAGCTTCGAGTTCGCGTTCTTCAGGTTCCGCCACGGGCGCGGCTAGTTCGCTGGCGGCACCCTTAGCCGGAGCCCGGCCAGCGCCGGCGTTGCCACCAGCTTCGCTAATACTGATCTGCCCTGGCAACAGCGGGATTGAATCATCCTTAGCAGCCATGTTCTAGCGCACACCGCTCTTGGCTCTGGTGTGATCTTGGCCGAGCCAGCGCAGCGTTGCCCGCAGTACGGCCGGTACATTGGCGCCTTCGGCCAGTTCGGGTTCGGCAGCTACGGCGGCGTCAATGGCCTTGAGCGCATCGCGTTCATTCCAGCCCAAGCTGGTCATGGCAGCCACAACCTGCTCTTTCCATTCCATAGCGGGCGTAGCGGACAGGGCAGCTGTCACTGCCTCCCCCGTTGGCTTGAGCTTGCCCTTGAGCTCTAGGACTATGCGCCCGGCAACCTTGGGACCCACGCCGGGGACCTTGGTGAAGGCCTTGCCGTCGCCGGTATCCACACCAATCCTGATGCTTTCCGGCTCCAGCACAGACAAGATCGCCAAGGCCAGCCGCGGTCCAATGCCGCTAACAGTGAGGAGCGTGTCAAAAACTTCTCGCTCACCGGCATCGGCGAAGCCGTACAGCGTCATGGAGTCTTCGCGCACAATCATGGCGGTGGTGAGGGTGGCTTCCTCACCTAGCCGCAATCCACCCAGGGTCTTTGGTGTGGCATGCACCAGCATGCCAACACCATTGACGTCGATGACGGCCTGAGCCAAGGAAAGCGAAGCCACCGGCCCACGGACAAAACTGATCATTGCTTGCGTCTCCTGATAAGAACCGGACCAACTGGTAACTACTTACTAGCCATCATATAGAACATACGTACTAAACAGCTAGCGCCACTTGGCGTCGGGTTTTTCTTTGTTCTTCTTGACCGCAGACTTACGTTCGGCGTCGCGCCAGAGCTGCTGGGCCGACGTCGTACTTCCCGAATTCCCGGCAAAGGAATTGCCGCTGCGCCATGCGTGGGCGATGGCCAGCGCCAGGGCGTCGGCGGCATCGGCTGGACGGGGCGGTTCGGCGAGGCGAAGGAGCCGAGTGACCATGGCGGTGACGTGCTCCTTATCAGCGCGGCCATTGCCGGTTACGGCGGCCTTAACTTCCGAGGGAGTGTGCATGGCGACGGGTATGCCGCGCCGGGCCGCAGCTACCATGACCACCCCGGAAACTTGGGCCACGCCCATCACGGTGCTGAGGTTGGTTTGGGCAAAGACGCGTTCAATGGCTAAAACATCGGGCTTAAACGCGTCCAGCCACTGGTCAAGCGCTTCCGCGATGACCAGCAGCCGGGCGTCAAGGCTCAATTCATGCGAGCTTCCCACCACACCAACACCCACGAGGGTGGCCTGGCGGTTGGCGGCGACGTCAACAACGCCGAGCCCGCACCGGGTCAAACCCGGATCCACTCCTAGAACACGCAGTTCCTAGTCCTCTTCAAGCGCAGCAAGAACCTCTGCGCTCATGTCGGCGTTGGAGTAAATGTTCTGGACGTCATCCAGATCTTCCAGAGCATCGTAGAGCTTCATGAACTTGCGGGCGTTCTCGACATCGAGTTCCACCTGCATGGAGGGGACAAAGCCGGCCTCATCGGATTCGTACTCAATGCCGGCCTCGGTCAGTGCGGCACGGATGGCCGGCAGGTCCTGAGGATCGGAGATGACTTCAAAGCTTTCGCCCTGGTCCTTGACCTCTTCGGCGCCGGCGTCCAGAACAGCCATCAGCAGGTCATCCTCGGTCAGCTCATTCTTGGGCAACCCCACAATGCCCTTACGGGTAAACATGTAGGCAACGGAGCCGGGATCGCCCATGTTGCCGCCATTGCGACCCACGGCCAAACGCACCTCAGAGGCTGCACGGTTCTTGTTGTCGGTCAGGCACTCGATCAAGATCGCCGAGCCCTGCGGACCATAACCTTCGTACATGATGGTCTGGTAATCGACGGCGTCACCGAGCAAGCCCGCGCCACGCTTGATGGCACGGTCAATGTTGTCAGCTGGCACCGAGGTCTTCTTGGCCTTGGTGACGGCAAGTTCCAGTGCAGGGTTACCGGCCAGATCGGCTCCACCACCACGGGCAGCAACTTCGATGGTCTTGATCAGCTTGGCAAAGGACTTGGCCCGGCGGCTGTCAAGAATTGCCTTCTTGTGCTTGGTAGTTGCCCATTTGGAGTGGCCTGACATAGTTACGCTTCTCCTCTAATCATTCGAATAAACAGTTCATGGATGCGGCGCTCCCCCGTCACTTCCGGATGGAAGGAGGTGGCCAGCAAATGCCGTGAACGAACGGCGACAGCACGAACTTCTGAATCAATCCTATCGTTTTGCCCGGCTTCTGGCAGTTTCACGCTGGCGAGCACCTGAACGCCGGCACCCACACGCTCCACCCACGGCGCCCGAATGAAGACGGCATGCAGCGGCGATTCGGGCTGGCCAGCTGGTGCCAGACCAGTGAAATCAAGCTCGGTTTCAAAAGAATCAACCTGACGGCCAAAGGCGTTGCGACGCACCGTAATGTCCAATCCGCCAAGCGTCTGTTGGGGGTTGCCCTCCATATCCGTGGCGGGGTCGGCAATGTCATGGGCCAGCATGATCATCCCGGCGCAACTGCCGTACACGGGCAATCCGGCGACAATGCTTTCACGCAGCGGCTCACGCATGCCGAAGATTCGGGTGAGTTTGTCAATGGTGGTGGATTCCCCGCCAGGAATGATCAAACCGTCGACGGCGGCCAACTCGCCCGGGCGGCGAACCGCCACGGCACGCCCACCGCATTCTTCAATGGCACGGGCGTGTTCGCGGACATCACCTTGCAACGCCAAAATTCCTACGGTGGGGCCAACGGCCGGGTTTAAGGTGGAGTCAAAAGTCACGCTTTAATCATATATGCGCCTTTGTGGGCTCTATCTCACACCTTTAACTTCCCTCCCGCGCCGAGCATGGTGGGCGGGGATGGTCCGCTAAGCAAGTAGCATTGTCGGCAGGACTGACGTGCTAAAGATGAGGTAAGTAAGTATGTGCGGAATCGCCGGATACTACGGTTATGGGGAAGATCAAACCCTATTGCAGCAGATGAATGCGTGCATGGTGCACCGCGGGCCAGACGGGGAGGGTGTCTACACCCACGGCAGTGTTGGGTTGGCGCATCGTCGTCTTTCCATCATTGATGTGGCCCATGGCCAGGAGCCCATGTACAGCGCCGACGGCGAAACTGTGCTGGTCTACAACGGTGAGGTTTATAACTACCTCGAGCTGCGTGCCGAGCTGGAGGCACTGGGACGTACCTTCTCCACCCAATCGGATACCGAAGTTGTGCTGCAGTCCTACGAGGAATGGGGAGACGCTGCCTTTGACAAGTTCAACGGCATGTTCGGCTTCGCCATCCACGACCGCAAAAACAGCCGTCTGGTTCTGGCTCGCGACCACTTCGGTATCAAGCCGCTGTACTACGCCACAGCCGGCACCACCGAGGCTCCCACCCTGCTGTTCGGGTCCGAGATCAAGCCGCTGCTGGCCACCGGCAAGATCACCGCAGAGGTCGATGAGCGGATCTTGTACCGCTACCTGCAGTTCAGAATCCACGACGACGAATCCAGCACTTTCTTCGCCGGCGTCAACAAGCTCATGCCCGGCGAGAAGCTGGTGCTGAACACAGTGGATTCGGCAGCCGGACCGGCAGGAACTGCCACCATCAGCTCGTACACGCGTTTCAAGGAAGAACTGGCCGAGCTGGCCAAGATTGAAACGCCGTACTCGAAGGCTGTCATTGATGAATACCGGGAACGCTTCACGGAAGGTGTTCGTCTGCGTCTGCAGTCTGAAGTACCCGTGGGTACCGCCTTGTCAGGCGGACTGGACTCGTCCGCCGTCGTGGTTACCATCAACAAACTGATGCAAGAGAACGCCGCTGCCACAGACTCCCTCGGTGCCAAGCAGCAGACCTTCTCAGCTATTTTCCCCAACTCCATCAACGACGAGGAAAAGTACGCCGACGCCGTGCTGGCTCGTTGTGAGGGCAATGTCATCAGTCACAAGATTCTGCCCAAGCCGGGCGAATTTGTGGAGGATTTGGAAGATTTTGTCCGCACCATGGAAGAACCCATCATCTCCTCGGGGCCCTACGCCCAGTACCAGGTGATGCGCGAGGCCTCCAAGCACGTGACCGTGCTGCTCGATGGCCAGGGTGCCGACGAAATGATGGCCGGCTACATCCCGTACTACTTCGCTTACCTGCGTCAGCTGAAGAAGAACGGCCAGAACGCCAAACTGGCCAAGGAATTGGTGTCCAGCTCGGATATCCTGTTCCGTCTGGCTCGTTTCAGGATTCAGGGCATGCTCAGCTTCAAGAAGGAAGTTGGCGTTTCGGCGCTGTTGAACAAGAAGTTCACGGCAAAGTACAAGTCAGAGACATTTGCCAATATCCCGGATAACTTGAAGCTGCGTCTCATCGATGACCTTTTCCATAAGTCCCTGCCGGCTGTGCTGCGCTACGAGGACAAGAACACCATGCGCTTCTCCTTGGAGGGTCGCGTGCCGTTCCTGGACAAGGAAGTGGTGAAGTTCCTCTTCAGCCTCGATGACGAATCCATCATCAAGGGCGGCTGGAACAAGCGCATTCTGCGTGACGCCACCCGTGAGCTGCTGCCGGAAATGATCAGCAACCGCCGCAACAAGATCGGTTTCACCACCCCGGAAGCGGAGTGGTTTGGGCACATGAAGGAAAAGATCTACGAGATCTTCCTCTCCACCTCTTTCGGCAACCGCCCGTACTGGAACCAGGATGCCGTCATTTACGCCTTCGAGGAACTCCTCAGCGGCAAGAGCGGCGGTTCCACCATGGTCTTCTGGCGCCTGATCAACACCGAGCTGTGGCTGCGCGAGTTCTTTGATGAGCCCGAAGTCAAGGCCGGCATTGAGGGCAAAAGCGACTACATCCCCAACGCCGACAAGCAGCTGGACATCACGGTTCCCGATGGCGCCGGGACGTTCCGCCGCTACCCGTTGCGCACCGAAGTTTTCTACAAGGAAACCGACTTCGACCCCACAGTCATGACCTACGTCAAGCGTTTCTTTGACGGTCTGCCTGCCGCTGGCGGGGACCATGGCACCGCCACCGCGGACGCTCCGTGGTACTTGTTCCTCTCGGAAAAGATTGTGGCCATGACCCAGGGCCGGTCCATCCCGGTCTGGGACATCAAGGTCTCCAACGCGGCTCGCATCTTCTCCAAGTTCGTCACCCGCAACCCCGGTGGCATTGGCTTGGCCAGCCCCTGGTCTATGCAACTGGCCATTGACGAGGTGGGCTTGCCGAGGATCATGTACGCCTCCGCCCGTTCCGTCATTGGCAAACTGCAGGGCAAGTCGGGCGTGTTCTATGAAGTGGTGGGCCACAACATCAACGCGATCGACGGCGCTGCCGGGTACCAGGTGGGCACCTCCACCCACTCAGTGAAGTACGCACCGATTGACCCCGACGGCGTAGCGGCTCGCCTAAGCGCACTTGTCCGGGCTTCAGTTCCGGCTGAGTACGCGGCATCGTTTGCCGGCACTGCCATCATGGACGCCAACGATCTGGGCGTAGTCGCCTTGGGTCACGATACTGCGTTGACCAAGACGGTTCTGGAAAACATCTTCCGTGACAACCCGCAGGGCCAGACCACGGAGACCACTCCCATGTCCCTCGTCTTTACACAGAAGTAAGCCACCGCAACCTTTAGCGGCACCTTCCCCAAGGACGACGGCGAAACTCTCGTTTCGCCGTCGTCCTTGGGTTAATCCATGAAAGAGTTAAAGCATGACCGAGGAAAACTCGCCCAACCCGTTTTTGATGGCCAGCACGCTGGATTGTCAGCTGCCGGACTTCACCGCCATCGACGTGGAGCATTACCTGCCAGCTTTTGAGGCCGGATTCGCCCAACAGATGGCGGAGATTGTTGCCATTACCGAAGATCCAGCGGCGGCAACGTTTGAGAACACCGTGCTGGCCATGGAGCGTAGCGGGGCCGTGCTGATGCGGGTGGCAAAAGTGTTTTTCAACATTGCCGGTTCCCATGGAACCACAGAGATTCAGGCGTTGGAGGCAATTGTTGCCCCGCTGGTGGCGGAGCATGCGGATACGGTGCGGCTGAACGCTGCGTTGTACGAGCGGATGCTCGCCGTGCCGGCGCAGGGACTGGATGCTGAAGCTGCGCGCTTGCTCGAGGAATACCGCAAGTCCTTCACGCGGGCCGGGGTGGCTCTTCCGGGGCCGTCGCAAGAACGTCTGCGCGAACTCAATGGCCAGTTGTCCTCCCTCAGCACCGAGTTTTCACAACTCGTCATGCAGGCAGGGAACGAGGCCGCCTTACATGTGCTGGATGTGGCCTTGCTCGATGGGTTGAGCACCGATGATGTAGCGACGGCGGCGGCCGCAGCCCGCGCGGCCGGTCATGCGGATGGCTACCTGCTGACACTGATTTTACCCACGGCACAGCCTGCCCTAGAGGCGCTGACTAATCGAGAAACCCGGCGGAAGCTGCATCTGGCCTCGGTGGGTCGTGGCAGTGGTTCAGGCGATTCTGATGGTTCTGGTGGTTCCAACGTGCTGGGCTTGGCAGCCACCATGGCATCGCTGCGGGCAGAGAAGGCAGCGTTGCTTGGTTTCTCTTCCGAAGCTGAACGCTCCATTGAACCGCAGACGGCACCGTCTTTGGCAGCCGTGCACGCCATGCTCACCCCCATCACGGCCGCGGCTGTACGCAATGCACGCTTGGAAGCGGAGAAACTAGCTGCCACAGCCGGGCACCCCATCGAGGCGTGGGATTGGGCGTTTTACTCCGAGCAGGTCCGCCGTGATGAGTACGGTGTGGATCTTGCAGCGCTACGCCCCTGGTTTGAGCTTGACTCGGTGCTGGAGAACGGCGTCTTTTATGCGGCTACACAGCTCTATGGAATTACTTTTAAGCGTCGAAGTGATCTCATCGGCTACCATCCTGAAGTCCGTATCTGGGAGGTTTCCAATGCCGATGGCTCCACGCTGGGTCTGTTCCTAGGTGACTTCTTTACGCGCGAAACCAAGCGTGGCGGAGCCTGGATGAACTCCTTCGTGGAGCAGTCCTTCCTCGAGGAAACCCATGCCGTGGTGGTCAATAACCTCAACATCCCCAAGCCTCCGGCGGGCGAACCAACACTGTTGACCTTCGATGAAGTGGTGACCTGCTTCCACGAGTTCGGTCATGCCCTGCATGGCTTGTTCTCGGCCGTCAGGTACCCGAAGTTTTCCGGGACCAATGTTCCGCGTGACTTTGTGGAATACCCGTCACAGGTGAATGAGATGTGGATCCTGTGGCCGGAGGTGCTGGCCAACTATGCCAAGCACCACCACACGGGTGAACCACTGCCTGTTGGGACGGCGGAGAAACTCGAGGCAGCAGCACTCTGGGGTCAGGGTTTTGCCACCACCGAATACTTGGGTGCAACGTTGCTGGACTTGGCATGGCATGAGCTCCCACCAGGCGCTCCCGTAACGGATCCGCTGGCCTTCGAAGCCGCAGCGCTGGCCTCTGCAGGTGTGGATCTTGCCGCGGTACCGCCACGCTACCGGACAGGCTACTTCAACCACATCTTCGCTGGAGGATATGCGGCGGGGTACTACTCCTACATTTGGTCGGAGGTACTCGACGCCGACACCGTGGCCTGGTTCAAAGCCAATGGCGGGCTTTCCCGCGCCAACGGCGAGCACTTCCGCACCACACTGTTGAGTCGTGGATTCTCCGTTGACCCCCTTCAAGCCTTCGCCGACTTTGCCGGCCGCGACGCCGATACCGCTCCCCTACTTGCCCGACGGGGGTTGGTCTAAGCGCATGGTGACACTTGCAGATTGCCAACGTACACAGCATGCATGGTTCCGTGCACTGGCTGAGGCCACGGGCGGGCGGGCGTTTTCCACGCACCGCATGGACTGGGTGTGGCTCCCGGAAACCCGGGAAATGTTGTGCCTGTTCCCCCAGGAAATTACCGACGCCGGCCTACAGCCTGCCTTGGCCGAAGCCGAACGCCGCGGTGCCACCGCTGTCGGTGTGTGGATGAATGCTGCCGTGCGGGAGGGAATCTTGCCGGCGTACCGTTTTGAGCGCGGCTGGCAGCCGTGGTGGATGACCCGCGCCCTGGACGTTGAGAGTGTGGCGGCCGCTAGCGAAACTTCCGATGACCGTGTGGAGTTGACCTGTCTCGCTGACGATCAAGTGTGGCTGGCGACTGCCCGCAATGGGCAGGACTGGGCGGGACGCTCCTATGCGTTTTTGCCGCCGAACCAGCAGGGCGGAAAAAACCTGGCGGGCATCTTTGACATGGTGGTGGATCCCGAGCATCGCCGCACCGGGCTCGGTACCGCCCTGTTGAATTCTCTGGCCGAAGCGGCGTTCAACGCCGGAGCAGAGCACTTGCTACTCAACGCCACCCCGGATGGGCAACGGCTCTACCGCAACCGCGGCTTCGAACTCATTGGCAAAGGCCAGACGTGGTGGTTCCACCCGCCGCAGTAACCCCTTCCGACGCCGCACCACTTTACGGCCCTTTTTGAGCGACGCCGCACCACTTTACGGCCCTTTCCCAACGATCGCGCAGCTGGCTACCCGTTAAGGGCGGCGCTGAGCTGCCAGGTTTCCTCTTGAGTGGCCGCGGCAAAAGGACCCCGGGGCGCAGCCGTCGGAACGCCGATGACGTTGGACAGCGCGTGGAGTGCGCCGATGGCGTGAGGCATGCCAGCCAGGGCGTGCGCGATGGCCTGCAACCGCGCCAAGCTGGCACCCTGTGGCGCTCCTGCCTGGGCGAGCCGCCACACCTCGATGTAGTCACCCGGCAGCAGTCCCGCCAGTCCAGTGTGCCAGGCATCAACTTCTGGGCGTTCGGCCAGCAACTGAACATCGGCGCTGAGTCCGATGGAAAAGTTAGGACCGACTGCTGCCCTGAGCTCGCTAACGCGGCCCGCGACATCCTCGCGACGCATGGTGTCCTTAACTGCGCGTAGGCGGGTATTGCTTGCTAAATAGGCCAGGGTTGCGGGGCTGACATCAAAATGCGTCTGCAGCGGCTTGTTGTAAAAGCAGATCGGCAGGGTCGTTGCTTCAGAGACCGCCAAGAATAGCGCACGAACTTCCGCATCCGAAAGCGGCAAATAAGAAAACGGAGCTAGAAGTAACCCGGAGGCTCCCGCACTCTCGGCATCCTGCGCCAAGCGCACCACTTCGCGTGTGGACGGGGCACTCACTGCCGCATACACGGGCATGGCGGATTCCCGCAAACCTTCCGAGGTACCTACCATGACTGCTGACTCGACAGCCATTTGCACAACTGCTTGCCGTTCACCCCGGTCGAAAGTTACCCCCGTACCAGAGGTGGCGAGCACGGTCATCCCTGATATGCCCGCAAAAGACGCGTTGCGCACGAGGTGAGCTAGCCACGCTAAGTCGAGTTCGTCGTCGTCCCTCAGGGGCGTGATGGGGTAGGCCAGAAGGCCAGCGAAGGGCTGCGTCATGGTGTCAATCTTGGCTGGGAGGAGCCAAGAACACAAACGGTTGAGGGAGAACTGAATCTCCCTCAACCGTTTGCACGCCAGCGGCGCCGTAAAGTGGTGCCGCGTCGAGAAAAACACGCCGTAAAGTGATGCGGCGTTGGTAGGGAGGGCTACCAGCCGCGCTCGGCCAGGCGGTGCGGCTCGGGGATGTCGGCCACGTTGATGCCCACCATGGCTTCGCCGAGGCCGCGGGAAACATCCGCAATCACGGAAGGGTCATCGAAGAACGTGGTGGCCTTGACCACGGCTGCTGCGCGCTGTGCCGGGTTGCCGGACTTGAAGATGCCGGAGCCAACGAACACGCCGTCGGCGCCGAGCTGCATCATCATGGCCGCATCAGCCGGTGTCGCAATGCCGCCGGCGGTGAACAGCACCACGGGGAGCTTGCCTGCCTGCGCAACTTCCTTCACGAGCTCGTACGGGGCCTGTAGTTCCTTGGCGGCAACGTACAGCTCATCCGCCGGCAGTGCCGCCAGCTGGGCGATCTGCGTGCGGATCTTGCGCATGTGGCCCGTGGCGTTGGAGACGTCTCCGGTGCCGGCTTCACCCTTGGAGCGGATCATGGCAGCGCCCTCGTTGATGCGGCGCAGGGCCTCACCGAGGTTGGTGGCGCCGCAGACGAAGGGAACCTTGAAGTTCCACTTGTCGATGTGGTGCTCGTAGTCGGCCGGGGTGAGGACCTCGGACTCGTCCACGAAGTCCACGCCGAGGGACTCCAGCACCTGCGCTTCAACGAAGTGGCCAATACGGGCCTTGGCCATGACCGGGATGGACACGGCGGCGATGATGGCGTCAATCATGTCCGGATCGCTGGCGCGGGACACGCCACCCTGTGCCCGGATGTCGGCGGGGACCCGCTCGAGTGCCATGACGGCTACGGCGCCGGCGTCTTCGGCGATCTTGGCCTGCTCAACGTTGACCACGTCCATGATGACGCCGCCCTTGAGCATGTCGGCCATGCCGCGCTTGACCCGGCTGCTGCCGGTCACAGGTGTTACCTCAGATGTAGACACAAAAAACCCCTCTGGGAAGGAACGGAAATAGTTCACGAACCCGCAAACGTGACATGCTTCACGGGTGCGGCCAGTCTATTCCGGCCCCCAGAGGGGATAAAAACAAGTGTTACTGTCCTTGCGACGTAACCGCCGCCATAGCCTGACGCCGGACGGTTCCCATCCGCTGGAACACCGTCACCAGGCTGGCGATGGCTAGCAGAACAAGAACGACGGCGAGCACGGCTTCGGGGATTCCCAGGCCTACCAGCCCGGTCGCCACGAGGACCACCACGAGCCGGTCTGACCGCTCGGCAATGCCCACATTGGCAGTCATACCCAGACCCTCGGCGCGTGCCTTGGCGTAGGAGACAATGGAGCCAAGCACGAGGCAGGTCAGGGCCATGGCTGCGATGAAGTGGTTGTTGCCACCGGTGTAGAACCAAATGACGATACCGGCGAAGACCGCCCCGTCCCCCACCCGATCAAGGGTGGAGTCCAAGAACGCTCCCCAAGGGCCTGAGCGGCCCAACATGCGTGCCATGAGCCCATCCACAATGTCCGAGAACACGAAGATGGTGATGACCACGGTGCCCCAGAACAGTTCACCGAGCGGATAACCAATCAGCGCACCGGCAGCAACACCCAAGGTGCCGATGATGGTCACGGCATCGGGTGAGACTTTCAGGCGCACCAACAGAGCGGCAACGGGGGTGAAGATGGCGGCAAAAAGTGCCCTGGCGTATTTGTTGAGCATCACTGCCCCTATTCGGCGTTGTTCCAGGCGGCAGCCACCTGCTGGCGGGCGTCACTGAGGGTCTGGGTGATGGCCTTGGTGCCAGCGATGATCGGCATGAAGTTACCGTCACCGCCCCACCGCGGCACCACATGTTGATGCAGGTGTGCTGCAATGCCAGCCCCACCGGTGACGCCCTGGTTCATGCCCAGGTTGAAACCGGAGGGGTTGGAAACTGCGCGCAACACCCGCATGGCCTGCTGTGTGAGGGCAGCAAACTCTGCCGTCTCTGCAAGAGTCAGATCCGTGTAGTCGGGAACGTGCCGGTATGGGCACACCAAGAGGTGCCCCGGGTTGTACGGGAACAAGTTCAAGACCACATAGGCCAGTTCACCGCGGTACACAATCAGGGAATCCTCATCGCTACGATCAGGGGCCTCGCAGAACGGGCAATCGTGTTTGCCGGTAACCTGCTCCTGCCCACCCTTGACATAGGCGAGCCGGTGGGGCGTCCAGAGTCGTTGGAAGGCGTCCGGAACCCCAGGGAGTTCAAAGTCATCAACTACAACGGGCTCCGACGCCCCACCGAGTTCACTCACGCCGTGCGGTTCCGTACTGCTTCAACAATCCGACGGACTGCTTCTTCAACGGGCACGCCGTTGTCCTGGCTGCCGTCACGGAAGCGGAAGGACACTGCGTTGGCATCGGCGTCATCCCCGCCGGCGATCAGCACGAACGGGATCTTGTCCTTGGACGCCGTGCGGATCTTCTTCGGGAAGCGGTCGCTGGAGATATCCACCTCGGCACGGATGCCTGCCTTCTTAAGCTGGGCGACGACGTCGAACATGTAATCGTTGAACGCCTCAGCCACGGGGATGGCCACGACCTGGACCGGGGACAGCCAGGCCGGGAACGCGCCTGCGTAGTGCTCGGTCAGCACGCCCATGAAACGCTCCACGGAACCGAATAGGGCACGGTGGATCATGACGGGACGCTGGCGCGTGCCATCGGCAGCCTGGAATTCAAGCTCAAAACGCTCAGGCAGGTTGAAGTCCAGCTGGATGGTGGACATCTGCCAGGTGCGGCCGAGGGCATCCTTGGCCTGCACGGAGATCTTGGGACCGTAGAACGCTGCTCCACCGGGATCAGCGACCAGCTCCAGACCGGATTCGGTGGCCACTTCTGCCAGGGTGCGGGTGGCTTCCTCCCAGATGTCGTCGTCGCCCACGAACTTTTCCGGATCCTTGGTGGAGAGTTCCAGGTAGAAGTCCTCCAAGCCGTAGTCCTTGAGGAGGGACAGCACAAAGTTCAGTGTCTCGGTGAGCTCGTCCTTCATCTGATCTTTGGTGCAGTAGATGTGGGCGTCGTCCTGAGTCATACCGCGCACGCGCGTCAGACCGTGGATCACACCGGACTTCTCGTAGCGGTAGACCGAACCGAATTCGAACAGGCGCAACGGCAGTTCACGGTAGGAGCGTCCACGCGAGCGGAAGACCAGGTTGTGCATGGGGCAGTTCATGGGCTTGAGGTAGTAATCCTGGCCGGGCTTGCGCACCGTGCCGTCCTCATTCAGCTCAGCATCAACATGCATGGGCGGGAACATGCCATCGCGGTACCAGTCCAGGTGTCCGGAGACCTCGTAGAGGTGGCCCTTGGTGATGTGCGGGGTGTAGACAAACTCGTAGCCGGCCTCAACGTGGCGCTTGCGTGAGTAGTCTTCCATCTCCTTGCGGATGATGCCGCCCTTGGGGTGGAAGATCGGCAGACCCGAGCCCAACTCATCAGGGAAGGAGAACAGATCCAATTCCACACCGAGCTTGCGGTGATCGCGGCGCTCAGCCTCGGCAATGCGCTCCTGGTAAGCCTTCAGGGCATCCTTGGTGGGCCATGCCGTGCCGTAGATGCGCTGCAGCTGCTGGTTTTTCTGGTTACCCAGCCAGTAGGCGGCGGAGGTGCGGGTCAGTGCGAAGGCGTTGGAGATCAGCTTCGTGTTGGGCAGGTGCGGGCCGCGGCACAGATCGCACCAAACTTCTTCCCCGCTCTTACGGTCAATGTTGGAGTAGATGGTGATGTCACCTGCGCCAACCTCGACGTTGACGCCTTCGGCGGCGCCAGCAGCGTCGTCGTTCTTCTTACCCAGCAGCTCCAGCTTGTACGGCTCGTTGGCCATGGCTTCGCGGGCCTCCTCCTCGGAGACAACGCGGCGAGCGAACTTCTGGTTCTGGTTGACGATCTTGAGCATCATCTTCTCAAGGGTCTTCAGATCTTCGGGGGTGAAGGGCTCGGCCACATCAAAGTCGAAGTAGAAGCCGTCGGTGATGTACGGGCCAATGCCGAGCTTGGCATCGGGGCGCAACTGCTGTACGGCCTGGGCCATGACGTGGGCGGTGGAGTGACGGAGCACATCGAGCCCATCGGGGGAATCAATCGTGACCGATTCCACAGCGGCACCGTCTTCCAAGACGGCGGCAAGGTCCTTCAAAACCTCATCGACGCGCATGACAACAACGTCGCGGCGTTCAAAGAACAGCTCCGCTCCGGTGGTGCCTGTGGCCACCGTAGTCGTCTCGCCGTCGACATTAATGGTGATCTGTGAATCCACTGACACTGGTAACTCCTTGTTTGTCATGTATGGCCCCATATCCAAGCAACATACGGGGGTTGCTGTGGGCCTCTTCGATGGTATCGGTTTGCCGGGGCCCCAACCAAGCCGGGCTTCTCCTCGGCAGGGGGAACCCAACCGTCCTGCCTGGGTTTCTGATCAGCCCCGGGCCAGCATGGTCACACCCAGTACCACCATGACCGCAGCTTTCCCAGCATCCAGCAGTTGCCATGCCTGCGGCTTGGCAAACATGGGGCGCAACACTGCTGCGCCGTACCCCAGCACCGTAAACCAGAGCAGACTGGCACCAAAGGCCCCTAGCCCAAAACCCCAGCGCATCTGTCCGTGGACGCTGGCCAGAGAACCCAAGAGCAGCACGGTGTCCAGATACACGTGGGGATTCAGCCACGTCACAGCCAACACCGCGAGCAGGACCGGCTTTGTGGTGAGGGCGGTTCCGCGGCTGGGATGCAGTCCGCCCCTGGCCCGCAGACAACGCCTTCCCGCCAGGGCGGCGTAGACAAAGAGGTATCCGGCCCCGCCAAACCGGGCTGCGGCTTCCATTGCTGGCTCAGCCCGCAACACTTGGCCACCCCTGCAACGCCCACTGCAATGAGGACCACATCGCTGAGCAGGCACACCAAGACCACCAAGCCAACGTGGTCGCCGCGGAGCCCCTGCCGTAGCACAAACGCACTCTGCGCACCGATCGCTATGATCAGTGCCAGCCCTGTGCCCAACCCTGCAAGTGCTGCTGTCAGGAACTGCGTGGTCTGCATCTGACGGCTTCCGTGTAACGGCTGCGGTCCGTCAGCTGAGGCCAATTGGAGACTGCGCCAGCACCGGAGATGGTTGAGACCTTAACTCATACCTCAGTATGCATGTCCCGGCCGTGCTTGGCATCAGTGCTGGCACCGATTTATGCCAAAATTTTCGGCGGGTCACTAGCCGGTCACCAAGGGCACGCGCGGCAGTGGCAGCTCTAGGCCTGGCGGCAGATTTTGCAGGTCCCACGCCTCCAGCGCCTGGACCGTGATGCCGCGGGGGCCGGTGCGCCGGGTCAGCCCGCGGATCAACAGCATCCGGGTGCCAAAGAGTAAGGGCCCGGATTTCTCCTGCGCCTCCGTAAAGAAGGTGCTGTCCACACATCCGGTGCCGTCGTCAATGCTGATGAACACCACCCGCTTTCCACCCCTCATGGGCGGGGTTTGGGTGGCCACCCGCACCCCGGCCACCAACACTTCACTGTTGTTGCGCAGGCTCAGGAGCTCCTGCGCCCGGCTTACACCCAGACGGTCCAGCAGCGGCGCATAGCTTTCCATGAGGTGGCCGCTGACATCCAGAGACAACAGGTCCAGCTCCGTGCTCACGGTTTCGGCCAGTTCGGCATCGGGGTGCTCGGCTGCGAGCGCACCCAGCTCTACATCATCCATGGGCAGTGACAGCTGCCCGGCGATGGGTTCATTGCGTTTGCTGCCATGATGCCCCGGCAGGCTGTTGACGTGGGCTACCAGGTCTGCCCGGTTGGCGGTGCTTCCCGTAACGGTTTTGGCTTGGCGGTGCAGTGAGTCCAGGGCGCCCAGTTGGGCCAGCCGTTTCAGGGTTGGCCGGCTGAGTCTGGCCCGGTCCCGCAGTTCCGCAAGGGAGTTGTAGGGCTGACCGGCCAGAATTCGCTTGAGCTCCGTGGCGGAAAGTCCATACACCCCGGCCAGGCTCAGCCGTACTCCCGTCTCCCCTGTGTCGGTGCGCTCGGCGTGGTATTCGCCGGCGCTGGCGTTGATGTCCAGGGGCAGGATCGGGATGCCCATGCGGCGGGCTTCGGCGACGAGTAGGCGGCGCGGGTACATGCCCGGATCGTGTTCCCAGAGTCCGGCCATGAATTCTGCCGGGTGGTGGGCCTTGAGCCAGGCCGATTGGTAGGTGGGTACGGCAAAGGCGGCCCCATGGGCTTTGCAGAAGCCGAAGCTCCCGAAGGCGACCAGGGTCCCCCACACCTCCTCAATGACGTCGGCGCTGTACCCCTTAGCCGCAGCCTTGTCCCTGAAGTACTGCTCCACGACGGGTTCGACGGCGGGGTTCCCCAGCCCGCGCCGGAATTCGTCGGCACGGGAGAGGGTGCAACCGGTCAAGGTGGCGAAGGTCCGCAGCACCTGTTCATGAAACACCGTCACCCCATGGGTCTCGGCCAACGCAGGGATGAGGTCGGGGTGGGCGTAGTGCGGTTTGGCGAACCCGGCCCGGCTTTCCAGGAAGGGCTTGACCATATTGGATTTCATGGGGCCGGGACGGAATAGGGAAATGTCGATGACGAGGTCGCTGAACTCGGTGGGGGCCATCTTGCCTACTAGCTCCCGCTGGCCTGGGGACTCGATCTGGAAGCAGCCCAGCGTGTGGGTGCTGCGGATCAGCTCAAAGGTGGGTTCGTCGTCGAGCGGTACGGCGTCAAGGTCAATGGCCCCGCCCTCCCCTATGAACGGCGCATCCGCAGCGTGACCGCCGTCGGCCGCTACAGACTCACGTGAGGGGTGCAGCTTGATGATCTCCCGCACCGCATGGGCCATGGCGCTCTGCATGCGCACGCCCAGGACATCGAGCTTGAGCATGCCCATGGCGTCCATATCGTGCTTGTCGAACTGGCTCATGGGCAGGCCCATGCCACTGGGCTGCACGGGGGTGCGGTTCAGCAGGGTGGAATCCCCCAGGATCACCCCGCACGGATGCATGGAGATGTGCCTGGGCAAACTATCCAGGCGTTGGGTGATGTCCACCAGCAGATCCAGCTGGGGTGCGGGCCCATCCCCGTCCTCCGTGGCAAAACGGGACTGGTGTATATGGGCTGCCAGCTCACGCAGTTCCGGCTTTTCCTCCAGCGCCTCCCGGAAGGAACCGGCCGAGAACCGCCACAGCTGCTTGGCGATCTGATCAATCTCACCTTTCTCAACCCCTAACGCCAGGCCCGCATCCCGTACGGCGCCCCGAGCCCGGTAACTGTTTTGCATACTCATCAGGGTCACCCGCTTGGGCCCGAAGCGCTCAAAGATGGCCCGGTACACGTTGTGCCGCTGCGCGCTTTCCACATCGAGGTCAATATCAGGCAGGGTAGCCCTGTCATTGGAGAGGAACCGTTCAAAGAGGAGATCGTTGGCCAGGGGGTCCACCGCACTGATCCCGAGCAAGTAATTAACTAACGACGACGCACCGGAACCTCGTGCGGCTCGACGCACCCCCATGGTGCGGATCATCTCCGAAACCTCGGCCACGGTGAGAAAGTACGATTCAAAACCCAACCTGGAGATGGTGTCCAGCTCTACCGACAACCTGTCCTTGGCTTTTTCTAGCTGGCTGGGTGCAAGCCCACCAAAGCGTTGGAGCAGGGCCGACTCCGTGCGCTGTTGCAATTCCTTGCCGGCAGGTTGATTCAGGCCCAGCACATCGCTTTCCGGGGTGCGTGGCTTTTTCCAGCCCAGATCCGTGTGCGGGTCGAGCCGGCACTTATCCGCCAGTTGAGCCGTGTTGGTCCACAACTGATTCAGCCCGGTGGTGCCGTAGCCGCCGTAGTCCGCAATATCCCGGACCACCTTCTCCATCTCAGCGGAGCTTTTCAACCACGCTTGCCCCGTAGGTTGCAGATCTGACAGCTGTGCCAAGGGGGCAATGTTTCTGGCAGCATCGAGCACATCAGCTACCGGTGCGTCCTCTGGTCCTGCATAGCGGACGGCGTTACTCAAGACCGCTGGAACATCAAATTCGTGCGCTAATTTCACCATGCGGACAGCATGGGTGGTGCTCAGGGGAGCACCCGGGGTGTTGAGGTGGCTGGTAATTTCCGCCACGAGGGAGCCTACCGGCATGGCTTCGCGCCACTGTTTGAACTTGCTGCGGGGCAGCAAATATTTACGGCTCTCCATCGCCCGGCCCACAGGAGAATGCGGGCCAAGTAACACTGTCAGCACAGGATGCCCGGACGCCGGATCAACCACACCCTGAGCCAACTGCTCTAAGGTCAGGCCCACAGGCCCCTTGGACTGATGGTGGGCCAGTGAGATCAGACGGCATAGTGCCCCATAGCCCGCACCCGGATTCCCCGCTGCTCCGCCATGAGCCAACACCACAACCCGCCCGGCAATGACCGGTGCGTGTTCCCCTTCTTCGAGAACGGCTAAGTCAACCCCGATGATCGGATCAATACCGGCAGCCATACACGCCTTGACATGTTTGACCGCCCCATATAGCCCGTCCCTATCGGTGATGGCTAGGGCATCGGCACCGTCAGCTGCCGCCGCCTGGGCCAGATCTTCCGGCCAGGACACCCCATAATGGGCGCTGAAGGCAGTGGCTGCATGCAGGTGAATAAAGTTACGCACTGTCTTCACCCTCCCCAGGGCTTATCTCTAATGCGTCTACTTCAAACGTGTCTGCCAACAAGGTGCCAGTCTCCAAGGTGTCACTCTCCAACGGCTCGGGTTCAGGCTCCGGCTCCACCCGTGTGTGAACTTTGATGACACGCCAGCGCAGGCTAGGCCGGTACAACACCACATCCAGAGTCAAGATCCCGGGTTCACCCTCCCGAACCACCTGCAACCGCCAGATTTGAGTGTCCACATACCCCACGCCTTCACCTGGGCGCAGACTCGTATGGTCCTGCCACCAAGGACGGCGCTGATACCAGCTCTGGGGTTTGGCAACAATCTCGTGGCACAGCCCGCGCCACCACATCCGCACAGGCTCCCCGTCAGGGGAACATTCCATGGTGACGGACTCAGTAAAGGTGCCCATGTGCGTACTCCAATCTCCACCCGACAAGGACAACCACGAGATACGTTCAGGGTAGACACGATTCATTAGTACATATCTTCGAATGAATTTAAGTGTACGCTCAATTTCACGCAGCACCCATCCGCCGCCTTGGGAAAAAACACCAGAGCGGGCACAAAACGAGTGCACAAAACGTTATCTAGCTAGATGGCTGAGAACGCCTCTTGCGTCTAGCATGGCCTTATGGCTAACGGCTGAGCCCTACCCGCAGGCGCCACAACAACTTAAAGGAGCGTTCCATGACTGACATGGTCACCCTCATCGCCAAAACCACACCACTTGAACGGGAGCTCAAAACAGCTTCCCGCACAGTGCAGGAATCCGACGTCGCCCGTCTCGGCGAACTCTATTTCACCGCTTATGACGCAGGCGTTGCTGCAGAGTCATTGGAAGCCGCCATGGCTGACATGCGGGCATCGTACGCCGGCAAATACGGCGAGTTGCTTCCCGATGCTTCCCACGTTGCCTTGGATGAGGACGGCAAGATTGTCGCCGCCGTGCTCGTCGTGGAGCATGCTCTGGGCAATGACACCCCGGATACCCCCTTCATCATTGAGCTGATCACCGACCGGGAACACCGCCGTCGCGGCCTGGCAGAGGACTTGGTCCTGGCCACGCTGGACACCCTGTTCAACAATGGCCACAAGGACGTTGCCCTGCGGGTTGAAGCCACCAACTCTGCAGCTTTGGCCCTGTACCTCTCGCTAGATTTCCACCGCTGGTCCCCCGAAGAAGACGACGACTAAGACGCCACCCAGGGCTTCCGTGGAGCAGCGGCTGAACTTCATTACCTTGGGTGTCAGGGATGTTTTGCGCTCACGGGAGTTTTATCTCACACGGCTTGGCTGGACGGCGCATCACGAAGTCCCCGGCCAAGTCATCTTCTTGCAGCTCAACCACGGGCTGATCCTTTCCCTGTGGGACCGAGCCGCCATGGCCGCCGAGCTCGGCGTTGAGCCCTCCGACGGCGTCCCTGCCCTCACACTGAGTCACAACGTTGCCAGCCCAGCCGAGGTTGATGCAGTCTTGGCGCAGGCACGCGAGGCCGGTGCCGCCGTTGACCATCCCGCAATTCAGCAGGAGTGGGGCGGCTACAGCGGCTATTTTGCCGATCCGGATGGCTTCCGCTGGGAAGTTGCCTACAATCCCACCTGGACCGTGGACGACGCCGGACACGTCACCGTTTAGCCGCACCTCACTCCTTGCACCTACACCAGCCGCACGGGCAACAGTCAGGGAACCGGCAACCAGGAAGCACTACACCGTAATGGCCTCGATGAGTTCGGGGCCATTGTTGCGTACATTGCCCACTGCCGTGCTGACACGATCGAGCACCCAGTCCGCGGCCAGGGCCCACGCTTCTGCGAGCGCAGCCTCCAGCAGAGCGC
This sequence comes from Specibacter sp. NPDC078692, assembly GCF_040686835.1. Lineage (NCBI taxonomy): Bacteria > Bacillati > Actinomycetota > Actinomycetes > Micrococcales > Micrococcaceae > Specibacter > Specibacter sp. NPDC078692. The sequence goes on along the minus strand of NZ_JBFBLV010000003.1, from coordinate 65,929 downwards.
CGGGGACCTTATTTTCAGGATCCAGCCACTCGGCCAGCGCCTCCTTGGCCAGAGGAACGGGCAGGCGGTCGTGCAGGGTGGCCAGCTCCCCCTCCACCGGGGAGGCCATGGTGAGGATGGTGGTGCTCAACAGCCACTGATCGGGTGCCCCTTCCGGTTTGGCCGGGTCCTTCCACCACTCATACATTCCTGCAAAAACAATCAGGGCACCATCGGCACTGTGCACAAAGTAGGGCTGTTTGCTCTTGCCATCCGGTGACTTTTTCCATTCGTAATAACCCTGCACAGGAACCCCGCAGCGCCGAGCCTTGATGGCCGCACGGAACGTGGGCTTTTCCAGGACAGTCTCACTACGGGCATTGAAGGCACGCACCCCCACGGCGGAATCCTTGGCCCAGCCGGGGACCAGCCCCCACTTAGCCACATGAACCTGCCTGCGAAGGGCGCCGTCAATGAGACGCTCCAGCACAATGGGCACATCCGTGGTGGGTGCAACATTCCAAGAGGCTCGCAATTCCAGCGAGGCCTCCGCTTCCGCTTCAAGTTCCGCTACTAGGTCTCCCACGGCCCTGGCCATGACATAACGTCCACACATGTCATCCATGGTGGCACAGCTTTTCTCTGGTGGCGCAGGAAGCCCGGAATATCCCCTGAGCCCGGTAGCGTTGTCACAGATACCAACCGCACACTTTCCTCCAAGGAGCATCCACCGTGGATTTCACCCCCGACGCCGGCACCATCACCATGTTCTCCACCACCTGGTGTGGCTACTGCAAACGCCTGAAGAAGCAGCTGGACGCCGAGGGCATTGGCTACACGGAGATTAACATTGAAGATGTCCCCGGCACGGCCGCGCTCGTCGAAAACCTGAACAACGGCAACCAAACGGTACCCACGGTGCTGTTCCCGGACGGTTCCGCAGCCACCAACCCCTCACTGAAGGATGTCAAGGTCAAACTGGGCGTCTAGCCAGGAGCAACGAGGGCAGCAACATTAGGCTGCGTTTTAGGCAGCAACATCTGATGCCTGAACCAACCCGTCACCTCCTTAGCAGAGACTCCTTAAGCACCAATTCCGTGTAGCCTGTCAGTAACCCCCATGGATGTTCCCGAGGCGGAACACGGTGCTTAAGGAGCTCTTATGGTTAACAAGACTGTTCACAAGGTCAAGGGCGCAGTGGTGCTGAGCAAGAACGCACCCGTCACCATCGAAACCATTCTGGTCCCGGATCCGGGCCCGGGCGAGGCCCTGGTCGACATCCTGACCAGCGGCGTTTGCCACACGGACCTGCACTACAAGCAGGGTGGCATCAATGATGACTTTCCATTCCTGCTGGGCCACGAAGCCACCGGCATCGTCAGTGCTGTGGGCGATGGCGTCACTAACGTAGTCCCCGGAGACAGGGTCATCCTGAACTGGCGTGCCGTGTGCGGCAACTGCCGCGCCTGCGCCAAGGGCCAGGCCCAGTACTGCTTCAACACCTCCAACGCCACGCAGAAGATGACACTCGAGGACGGCACCGTGCTCTCCCCCGCACTGGGCATTGGCGCGTTCATTGAAAAGACCCTCGTCGCCGCAGGCCAGTGCACCAAGGTCGACGCCGATGTAGACCCCGCCGCCGTGGGCCTGCTCGGCTGTGGTGTCATGGCCGGCATTGGCGCCGCCATCAACACCGGTGGCGTCAAGCGCGGTGACACCGTCGCTGTGATCGGCTGTGGCGGAGTTGGCTCCGCAGCAATTGCCGGTGCAGCACTGGCCGGGGCCACCAAAGTCATCGCCGTGGATCGCGATCCCAAGAAGCTGGCAGCAGCGGTAGCCCTGGGCGCAACCCACACAGTGGATGCCTCCACCGAGGATGCGGTTCTCGCTATCCAGAACCACACCGGAGGGTTCGGTGCAGATGTGGTGATTGACGCCGTCGGACGTCCCGAGACCTACAAGCAGGCTTTCTACGCCCGCGATCTGGCCGGCACCGTGGTCCTGGTGGGCGTACCCACCCCGGAGATGACGCTGGAACTGCCACTGCTGGATGTGTTTGGTCGCGGCGGTTCACTGAAGTCCTCCTGGTACGGCGATTGCCTGCCCTCCCGTGATTTCCCCATGCTCGTGGAGCTCTACAAGCAGGGCAAGCTGGACCTGGACGCGTTTGTCAGCGAACGTATCACCATCAACGATATTGAAGCCGCGTTCGCCAAGATGGGCGAGGGCTCTGTGCTGCGATCGGTGGTGGAATTCGCATGAGCGCGCGCATTGAACGGCTCGTGACCGCCGGAACATTTTCGCTGGACGGCGGTACCTGGGATGTGGATAACAACGTCTGGATCGTGGGCGATGACAGCTCTGTGTTGGTGATCGATCCCGCGCACGATGCCGCTGCCATCGCAGCAGCCGTGGGCACCCGCACGGTCAAGGCCGTACTGCTCACCCACGGACACGACGATCACATCCGGTACGCCCGCGAGTTTGCCACCTTGGTGGAAGCGCCGGTGCTCATGAACGCCGCTGACCAGATGCTCTGGGAAGACATCTACCCGGGGACCACACCTGACGGCGCCATTGTTGACGGTGAACGATTCGAGATTGCTGGCACGGCATTGACCGCACTGCACACCCCGGGACACTCCCCCGGCTCCACGTGCTTCTACGCGGCGGATCTGGGCACCGTTTTCTCCGGAGACACCTTGTTCAACGGTGGCCCCGGCGCCACGGGACGTTCCTACAGCGACTTCCCCACGATCGTTGCCTCTATCACCGAACGGCTGCTGAGCCTGCCAGGCGAGACCGTAGTCAACACCGGGCACGGCGACTCAACCACGATCGCCGCCGAGGCACCGGGCGTTCTGGCTGCCGCACAGCAGTAAGGCCCGCGTTCCCTCCGGTCCAAACTGCGGATAACGCGATTTCCGGACGCTCAGATAAGTCCAAACTGCAGGTAATGCGAAGAATCAGCAAGAATTTTCGCATTACCTGCAGATTGGATGGCGGGGCAAGGCCCATGCGTGCCGATTACGGCTCGATTAGCTCGGTGTGCTGTGCGTAGGCCGCCAGGACGGCTGCTTCCACGTCGTCAACGGTCAGGCCCGGACGCAGGTCCTCCGCTGCTCCTGCGGTTGCCGGATCCCACTCCAGACCTAGGGCTGCATAGCTATCGGCCAGGACCGCACGAATCGGCGCCGAATTCTCGACCACGACGACCGAGCTGAACAGCCACGCACCTGCCACAACGCGCTGCGCTGTGCCCACAAGCTTGATGCTGTGGGCCGGTCCGCGTCCGTAAACGCTAAATTCCCCGGGGCAATATTCGCCCGGGATCTCGCCCACTCCAGCATCCACACCCAGTGATTTCAGGGCCTGGGTGAAGAGCTCAGCAAAAAAGGCGAAGCGAGCCTTGGCGCCAAGAATGGCATCGTCCTCTCGCTGGATGTGATCCACCACCAGCGTGCCTTGATGATAGGCGGCAGCCCGGCCACCGGCTTTGCGTATTACGGGCTGAAAACCATTTTTTCGGGCCGCTGCCTCGGCAGCCGCGAACCCGGGCAGCTTGGCATCACGTTGTCCAAACGCCACGGTGGGTTCGGGCCGATAGAAGCGCAACATCGCTTCCCGGCTCCCGGTTTTGACCTCACTCAACAGTTCCAAGGCATAGTTGAGGTCAAGTTCGGCGCCACGGCTAACTTGCTGCCGGTGCACTTCTAGGACAGGTGCCAGCAGAGTACTCACTGGGCGTGCGGGATGGGTCGGACAGTCAGAATCTGTTCCGAACGCCCAAAGGGGCCAGTCACATCATGGAGCACTGACGATGTCAGCCCTACGCCGTCGGAACCAATAGTGACGTCCGTAGCCAGACCCAGCCATTCACCCACCGGCTCGCGGTAGAGGTGGATGGAAAGGTCCACATTGGGGTACATCCAGCCGCCGGGTTCGGGGTTCATACGGGCAGCCACACCGTTGGCACTGTCAGCCAGACCTAGCAGGCGAACCAGTGCAGAGGAGTGCTCTCCGCCATCGAGCATGGTGAAGGGACTGTGCAACCAGGCTCGGCCATGGCCTGGGCGGTGATCGGGCAGCGAACGGCCTTCAAGAGTCTTGATGAAACCGCCGGGCCAGGTACTCATGCCGTCCCAAGGAAGCGCTTCCTCCACACTGCCCAAGGGTTCGTCCTCATAAGCTTCAACAGCAGTGGTGTCATTTTTTTGCAGGCGCCATGCCGTGGCTCGCACCGCTGCACGGCCCTGTGCCAGCAACTCCACCTGGAGGAGTTCAATGGTCTTCCCCGGGCGCAGCAGCGTGGTTTCAAGGGTGAATTCGCCGGCCGGAATCATCCCGAGAATGTCAAAGTTAATCCGCACCAGGCGCATATCCGGGCGGTGCTGAAATTGCTCCAGCGCGTGGACCATGATGCCAGCCACGGGCGCCATGTGCTGCTCATGGGGATTCCAAGCACCTTGAGTATGAGCAGTTGACTCGTAGCGATTCCCACCAAGATGGCGATAGTACGAGGTGGCCTCTACGGCAGTAAGTGTTCTTTGGTCCATCATGGCAATGACTCTACCGCCAGCCACCGTGCCTGCGGCAATTCATCGATTGGTGGGGCCAGTCACCTCGAGGGAGGAGAGTCAGCAGCTCTTGTCGGCGGCATTACCGCTGAAGGTGTTAGGCCTTGGCCGTGGTGGGATCGCTGATTTCCATGCCCATGACGGGGCAATCTTCGAGGGCGCTTTTGTCCAGCTTGCGGGTACGTGAGACGCGGAAGAGGTGAACACCAAGAATCACAGCACCAACAGCCAGCACCAGCAGCACGATTGCCAGCGGCGAACCCGCAGCAGCGGCAATGGCTGCGTCAAAGGCGGCGAGGCCGATCGTGGCGTAGATGCAGGCCCAAGCGATGGACCCCACCACCGTGGCGGGGATATAGCGGCGCAACGGCATGCGACCCAATCCAGCCGACATGTTGACGGCCGTCTGGATGCCAATGGTCAAGAAACTGACGCTGACTGCGGGAGCGCCCCAGCGGGCAATGATCTTTTCCGCCCTTTGCGCGGCCGGGGAGTCTAGGTGCTTTTGCAACTTGGTCTTGCGGCCTCCGGCAGCAAGACCGCGGCCCGCCCAGTAGGTTCCGTTGGAACGCAGCATCACAATGACGAACAGGATCAGGAAAGCCCACACGAAAGGAAGGGAAACGATGCTATCCATCATGAGTGTGAGGTACCCCCGGGAAGAAAATAATATAGCCACAGAAGCCTGTGGTATTAGTCTTACCTTATCTTATCGAGATTGAAGCCGCTAAGCCGCACCCTGCCAAGTGATCAGGCTCATCTACGCGCTCGTCGGAATCGTTGGCCCTGCAGGCGGCGGACCAGCTGGAATGACACCCCTGCGTCCATGGCAGGCTCCTCTGGCCACCTTGGCAGCCAAGGCCGTCCAACCCATCACGGCCCGGGTGGTGGGCCGCGGCTTCTTGCCCGAAAAACTCCATGACGGTCACCTTCCGACAGCACCACCCCGAAAATCCATCATGTGAGTTAGTACACATTAACTCAAGACCGTACTAGCATCGTCACATGACCACAGAAGTTCATGACTCCCAGACGTCCGGCTCCGCCACCACACCTCTGATTGAGGCAACGATTGGCGCCAATTTCCAGAAAGTGGCACTGCAGTTCCCTGATCGTGATGCTCTGATTGACAGGCCCTCCGGCCGCCGCTGGAGCTACGCAGCACTCAACCACGACGTCGATGCCCTAGCCCGCGGGCTCCTCGCCGCCGGGTTGACCCAGGGAGATCGTGTGGGCATTTGGGCACCCAACGTGCCCGAATGGGTCCTGCTGCAGTATGCCACCGCCAAGATTGGTGCCATCCTAGTCAACGTCAACCCTTCGTACCGGGTCCACGAGCTCAAGTACGCCGTCCAGCAATCGGGCATGGCCATGATTGTGGCCCTGCCCGACTTCAAGGGAACCGACTACCAGGCCATGGTGGAGCAGGTTGGTCCGGAGTGCCCCGACTTGACGGCCGCCGTCTATATTGGCACGCCAACTTGGGACGCGCTGGTGGCGGGCGGAGAGGCGGTGCCAGCGGACGCCGTCGAACGTGCCATGGCAACACTGGAGCCCAGTGACCCCATCAATATTCAGTACACCTCCGGCACCACCGGCTACCCCAAGGGCGCCACGCTGAGCCACCGGAACATCCTGAACAACGGCTACTTCGTCACCGAAACCATCGGCTTCACAGAGCACGACAGGCTGTGCATTCCGGTGCCGTTCTACCACTGCTTCGGTATGGTCATGGGCAATTTGGGCGCCACCACACACGGGGCAGCCATCATCATTCCGGCAGCGTCGTTCGATCCGGCCGCCACGCTACTTGCCGTACAGGAGGAACGCTGCACGGCACTTTACGGGGTACCCACCATGTTCATCGCCGAGCAGAACCTGCCCAATTTCGCCAGCTACGACCTCTCCACCCTTCGCACCGGCATCATGGCCGGCTCACCCTGCCCCGTGGAAGTCATGAAGCGCTGCATCACCGAGATGCACATGGAGGGTGTCTCCATCGCGTACGGCATGACGGAGACCTCGCCGGTGTCGATGCAGACGCTAATGGACGACGACGTGGCCCACCGGACCGAGACGGTAGGCCGGGTGCACCCTCACCTCGAGATCAAAATCGTAGACCCCGCCACTGGCGAGACCGTCCCCCACGGAACCCCTGGCGAGTTCTGCACACGCGGCTATTCGGTGATGCTGGGCTACTGGAACGATCCAGAGAAGACCGCCGCAGCGATTGATCCGGAACAATGGATGCACACCGGAGACCTTGCCGTGATGTACCCCGATGGCTACGTCAACATTGTGGGGCGCATCAAGGACATGGTGATCCGTGGCGGCGAAAACCTGTACCCGCGAGAGATCGAAGAGTTCTTGTACAAGCACCCAGACATTGCCGACGTCCAGGTGATCGGGGTGCCCGATGACCGTTACGGCGAGGAACTGTGCGCCTGGCTCCTCATGAAGCCCGGTGCCACGCCGCTGGATGCCGCAGCCATCGCCGCCTACTGCCAGGGCCACCTCTCCCGCCACAAAATCCCGCGCTATGTGCTCGCCGTGAACGAATTCCCCATGACCGTCACAGGTAAGGTGCGCAAAATGGATATGCGGGAACAGACCATCGAAATTCTGGGGCTGAACTAGGCGGGCTGAACTAGGCCGGTTGAACTAGGCGGGCTGAACTAGGCGGGCGCCAGGCTGCGACTCGAAGCTTTCTCGAAGCTTTACTGCTTGTGCAGGATCACATGCACGCTGCGAAAGCCTGCCAGCGGAATGGTCTCACGAACATTCTCCTGCCCCGGCGCGGGCACAATGGCCGTTGTCCGCGCCAACAGTTCGGTGGTGGCGGCGCGCAGTTCCATGGTGGACAAATCGCGACCTGGACAGACGTGTTTGCCTAGTCCGTAAACCACATTCTTGTCCGCATTTTCTTCGGGCCGGTATGCATCCGGGTCACCGAAAACCTCCGGATCCCTGTTGGCCGAGACCCAATCCAGGTAGACGCGTTGCCCGGCGGCAAGATGGTGCTCGCCCACAGTGACCTCGGTGGTGGTTTTACGCCTGTTGGATAGGAAGGGATTGTCTATGCGCAGCATCTCATCCAGGGCAGCATCAATAAACGCGTGATCGTCGAGTCGGTTGCGTAGTTCCGTTTGGAGCTTTGGATGCTGAGCCAGGTGGTTCACAACGGTGCCCACGCAGCGGGAAATGGTGCCCAGATCCCCCGCGGTCCAGTTGCGCAGGATGCTGACAATCTCGGTGGCCAGTAACGGAACGTTGCCCACAAAGTCATGGGCCAGCTCGTCGGTGGGGTCAAGGGCAGTGCCGCGGCCGCCGATCCGCCCCATACGGCGGGTGTTGACCAGATCGGTGATAATCGCATCGAAGCGTCGGGCAATTTCCGTGGTCTGGGCAAGGTCGCCCGAACGGGTGGCGTCGTGGTTGTCAGACATCCACTGCAGCAGCGGTTCTTCCAATGCGGCCGGCCAGCCTAACCATCGGCTTTGTGCGCGAACGGCGAAGCGGCGACCAAATCCGCCCACCACGTCAACGCTCTCGCCGTCTGTAAGTTCCTCGATGAGCTCTACTGCCACTGCGCGGCACATCGGTTCCAGCTCCGCGGAGCGCTGGGGGCTCATGTACTTATCCACCACGGCTCGGTAGCGGGTGTGTTCCGCACCATCCATGCCGTTGGGCACGTTCAAATGCGCCGACACATGGGAGGAAAACGTCTGCGCATCCAGCGCTGCAGCAACCACGTCCTGATGGCGGCGCAGCCACACCGGCTCGGCGGGTGGGGTGATTGAATTCTCAGTCATGAGGTCACCGTAACAAATTCATGCCAACAAACGACGCCGGAGCTCGGGCCACGCCGCAGCGAAGCCTGGGTGCAGCGGGCGTTGGGCAACGTCCTCGGGCATGACCCATTCCAGGGCAAGGCTCTCGGGATCACTGATGACGGCCTCGAACGGGACCACGGCCTTGACCACCACAGTGGTGTAACGCCAGTAGCCCACGTCGTAGACCGATGTGAACAGCAGCTCCACGTTCTCGCGCGGCACCCCCGCTTCTTCCCACGATTCGCGCAGCGCACCATCCACGGCACTTTCACCCTTGTGAAGGGCTCCCCCGGGAAGGCCCCACGTGCCGCCATGGTGAGACCAGAGGGCCCGGTGTTGCAGCAAGACTCCGCGTTCGGCGTCGAACACTAAGAGACCGGCGGAGCCAAACGTGCCCCAGAACTTCCCGGCGTCTCCCTCAACCCAGGCGTCGCCGGAATCGCGCGGCCCGATGATTTTCCCCGGACGCACAGCAGCCGCGGCATCGCGCACGAATCGGGCTGCCGCGGCACTTTGATGCGCGTGGATGTTTTCCTCTTTCATAGACTTCACGGTATCAATTCCACATCCTTGTTACTGGTGCGGCTACCGTCGTTTCCTCTTTTGGTTGATTCTTTTTACGGTTCGAGATTTTCTAGGAGCCTGTTCCCCGGCTTCGGACCCTGATCGGGATAGACCGCTCGGTGGGCAGCAAGGTCCCGGATGTTCTTCTGGACCGCCACGACCGCGAACAAACTCATAGCGAATCCGATGCCGTAGAAACCCTTCTCCGACAACAGCAGCTCGGCATTCCAGAGACCAATGGCAAGCAGCAGGAGTGCCGCCAGCAACGCAAACCAGGCGATGCCCAGGTAAATGGGTGTCACGGGGATTTCTTCGGCCCGGTCGCGCACTGCCTTCTGCAGCGACACTGCGGCAAAAAGCCCGAACAGGAACACCGTGAGGTAGAAACCCTTCTCGTTCAGTTCCATCTTGGCGTTCCAGAGGCCTACAAAGTAGACGCCCATTCCCAACCCCAACGCAATCCACGATGCGCCAATGAAAGCTCCTGTTGGTTTTCCAAGCTGACTTGATTCGCTCATGACCCGTACTCCCTTATGTTTATGACAACGAAATGCTGTCCTGTAGATACATCAGCATAAGTGAACTACCGCTCTTCTTCACTAATTTATCCATCATATGGCTAAATTAGCTTAATTTAGTTTTCTGCCGAGTCCGCATGGCCTAAGAGACTGCTCCCGCACCTTTCAAGGAGGGCACTAAAAAGGCCCGAATCTGCGAGCTACACGCAGATTCGGGCCTTCTATCAGGCGCTTAGACCGGAACTTCGGAGAGGGGTTAGAAGTCCCAATCCTCGTCACCACCCGCGTAATTCCGCGGATTATCGGCCTTTGTGGAGTTGTCGTGCCCCCAGCGTGCCACTTTGAAATGGGCCTGGTGTCCACCTCGCGAAAGCGGTCGCTGGCACACTTTCAAGGGTAGTCGCGCGTGGTCCCCCGGGCAACGAAAACTCACTCAGGCGACGCGGGAACTTTGAAAGCCGTCGTCGTGTCCGACTCCTCGATGGCAAGGTCAAAATCTGCTTCAGTCATTGTTGCCAGCAGGCCTGTGGGGGCTCGCATCGACCCATCAGAAGCAGTTGGCAGATCGGTATTTGGTGTCTGCCACCAGTCCAGGAGTGCCTCTGCCGTCTCCGTAGAATCTCGTTTGGCAAGCCTGGGTGTCTCGCACTGAGGTAGAAAAAGAACAAGCTCGCGTCTCATCTAGAGAAGCGAGCCTGCCGTGTTACTTCAACAATACGTGGTGCATCCGGCAACATCAAGTAACGGAAACTACGCGGCAGCGGTGGGTTTTGGCCAGGTCGCAACGCCGCTGCAGCTGGTCAGCCGACATCGACGATGGCCATCATGCCAGCATCTTCATGATCAAGGATGTGGCAGTGGTATACGGTGCGCCCCGGGTGACGAGCGAAGTCGATGAGCACCCGCACTCGACCTTGTGCAGGAACATTGACGACGTCACGCCAAACCTGTTCGCTGACCGGTTGCCCGTCCGTCTCGATCACCTGCATCGGCCATACGTGTAAATGGAAGGGGTGATCCATGGGTGTGGGGTTCGTGATGAGCCACTCTTCCACGGCTCCCGCAGCAACGCGTTGGTCAACTCGGTCGATGTCGAAAGTACGACCGTCGAATCCGAGATCCATCATGCTCCCGCCACCGCGCATCATCGACCCCATTCCCATGGTGAAGGCAATCTCCCGCCGCCGCGCAACAGGCTGCTCGCGTAGATCCCGAAGAACCGGCGAGCGAACTGGCACCGTATCTGGCGTAGAAGTCTCTTGCCCGGAGACAGTGAGCGTGGCAATGGCCTCAGCTCCGGAGAGGTTTCGACCTCCCATCATTCCCATTCCCATTCCCATTCCACCACGGTCGTAGCCCAGTGTCTGAAACTCACCACTACCGGCGCTCATGCTCACGAGAAGGTCGGCGCGATTACCGGGAACCAGGAGCACGTCCCGCACTTCCCGGGGAGCCTGTTCTTGACCCCCGTCGATCCCCAGCAATTCCAGGCGCTGCCCAGGCAAGGCCAAACGTAGGTAACGGGAAGTGCACGCATTGATCACTCGCCAGCGTTCCCGCTCCCCAGGTCGTGCCGACATGTGTGGGCGGTGCTGCCCGTTGACCAATAGGAGGTCACCTTCACGGCCCATCATCACGTCCATGCCCGAGGCGGTCGCGATCTGTCCTCCAGCGGTGAGTGAAATGTCGGAGACGACGAGCACCCGCTCTCGACTGACCGGCATTTTTTCATCCTCGACAATAAGTGCACCGTACAAGCCACCGAATAGCTGGTCAGCGACTGAGCCATGCCGATGAGGGTGATACCAGCACACACCAGACGGGTGATCCTCTGGCAAGGTAAACCGGTAACCAAAACTCTGCCCAGGGTCTATAGAGAGGAAGGGGTTGTCACTATTCCCCGAGGGAGAAACCTGTAGCCCGTGGGTATGCAGGTTGGTTGGGGTGTCCAGTTCGTTACGCAACTGCACCTCGATGGTGTCTCCCGGTCGCACCCACCAGGTTCTCCCCGGCAATGTGCCCCCGTAGGTCAGGGCCTGTACCTGTCGTCCGGCGATGGTCACCTCTCGACGAGCGGCGACAAGATCCACCTGCAGCAAGCCACCGCTGCTGCGTAACACCTCTGGCTCAACCAGCAGATCACCATCAGCCACGCGCCCACCCCAGGGAAGACCAGTCCGAGAGAGACCGATCCCTCCAATAGCGACACCGAGCCCTCCCACAGCCCCGAGCTGGAGCGCCTGTCGACGGGTGATCGGTTTCATGCGTCAGGTGCTCCGTCGAGTCGTTGACGTCGCTCGTCGTACTCACTGGTGTCAATTTCTCCACGGGCATAGCGCTCATCAAGCAACTCGCGAGCCCCATTGGTCCCGATGCGATGAGGTGTCTGTCGAGGCCCACGTGCCGCGAAGGCTCGAACAAGAACCACGATCAGTATGACAATTCCCACCACGAGCAGGACGAGGAAGACCCAGCTCCAGCCCATACCCCACCAGCCCATGTGGTCCCCATTCGGCCCCATTTCCCTCACCTCCGGGGTGCTGTCTCCAAGACGGCGCGGCAACTGTTGAGATGATCTCGGCGAAACAGTAATTGTTCCAACAGTCATCGAGTCATTGGACTCAATTCTAGTCGAGACCCGGTTCACCGACCATGTGTAACTGCTGCGGGTGAATCAAGTACTGTGAAACTGACCGTGCGTCAGCCTCTGTTCGAGTTCTCGTATCGACACAGTGGCGCCCCCACGTCGAACGAATTCTCAGGTGGTACCCCAGGGAAGTATCGCCTCGACATGATTGAATAGCACGTAGGAGTCGAGTTGCGAAGTACCTGTCGTAGAGGTGATGGAATGCCAGTTCTACGTGACCTCCCCTCGGCTCTGTTCGATCTGAAGCCTCGCCGGTTCATCGTCGCCACCTTCGCGATCGGCGCTTTGCTTCTGTGCGCTTTCCTCATGCACTCTTTCGGGCTTGGTCAGAACCATGAGAGCTTGCCGACCGCGGCATCCACGGTGCACGTCGAGGCTGACGCTGGAAGCCATTCAACACTGGTCGCCGCCAGTCACGGCACCCAAGCGTCAATAGCCCAATCTGACGGCGCCTCGGGTCTTAGCGGCGCGTGCGGTGCGGGCTGCGGCGGATCTGACGCGATACAGATTGCCTGCATACTCGCGTTTCTGAGCACCGTTGTATTCTTCATTTTCTTCCTCCCCCGCCTTTTGTCAACGAATCAAAGGCTTCGTGAGCGTGCGATAGACATGGTCGTGAGCGTGCGGGCTGGTCCTCGCCCGATGACGCCGTCGCCACAGGAACTTTCCATTAGCCGGACTTGATCGGCCTTCTGAGGTTGCGCCACGTGCGCGCCGCCTCAATTCGCCGACCCCAAAATTCTCCGACCCTTTGGAAAGACTCATGAAACTCCGAACACTTTTCGTTATCCCTGGCATCCTCGCAGCTGGTCTGGTCCTGGCCGGGTGCTCGACTGGCCCTGTCGAGTCAACATCGCCGCAGTCCACAACTGCACCATCCGTGACTGAAGACTCCAACTCCGCTGACGTGATGTTCGCGCAGATGATGGTGCCTCACCACGTACAGGCCGTGGAGATGTCCGACGTGATCCTCGCGAAGGATGGGATCGACCCTCGCGTCATCACCCTCGCCGAAGAGATCAAGGCGGCTCAACAGCCTGAAATCGACGCACTCAATGGCATGCTCAAATCGTGGGGCATGCCCCAGGCCTCGACGGACGGCATGGCCATGGATCACGGCGGCAGCATGGACGGCATGATGACCGAAGAAGACATGGCCGCACTCGACGCTGCGACAGGGACAGAAGCAAGCCGACGGTTCCTTGAGCAGATGATCGTTCACCACGAGGGCGCGGTCGAGATGGCGCAAATCGAGGTTGACTCGGGGACGAACCCGGATGCGGTGGCGATGGCACAGGCCATTATCGACACTCAGAATATCGAGATCGAGACAATGCGCGAGATCCTCCAGAGCCTTTAGCTCACCGTTCGGTGTGGGCGATGTTGCTTCCAGCAATGCCCGCACCGAACCCATACCCCTACTTTGACTTCCGCTGTGCTCCTCGTGGTGAACCCGCGAGGAGCACAGCGGACCGCCACTGAAAGACTATGAAATGAAACGACCAACCGTCCTCGCCACAGCTGCCGCCGCAATCCTTGCCCTCGTGCTGGTCGGCTGTTCTGCGCCTGACACGAACCAGGACTCGGCTGGGGCAGATCTGCTCGCCGAGTACGGCCTCGCCGACATGTCGGCGCCGGAGATCATCGACAGCCTCGACCGAATGAACGTGAGCGATCGCCCATCAGACTTGATCGCATCCGTCCGCCCCGATGCACTCGTTCTCACAGACAATGTCCAAGAAGTGGTCCTGGACATGCCGGATGACGTCACGTATTTGTCGATAGCGCCATACATTGAGCAGACCCATGAGTGCTTCTTCCACAGCCTCACGACCTGCCGCGGCGAGCTGTCGGGGCAGGACATCGAAGTACGCATCGTTGACGACGCAACCGGCGATGTGATCGTCACAGAGTCCACGACGACGTTCGATAACGGGTTCGCTGGATTCTGGGTTCCTCGTGACCTACAGGGAACGATCGAAGTGACATACAACGGCCGATCTGGCACCACCCCGTTTTCCACCGCCGACGAGAAAGCAACCTGCATCACAACGCTCCAGCTCATGTGAAACGACGTGCCGCCGAATCCTTAGTGACGACGCCCCTCTCGCCCCCATCGGGCCGACGTCTCCATCGCGACGTAGCCAGCAATAGACGGGATCTTAAATGAACCAACAGCCAAACCACGACCATCACGGCCACCACCCGTCTGATGGCCACGACCACGGTTGGCCGGACACGCCGATCGAGCACGCCACTCACGGCGATCGTGGCGTTCAACACTCGAATGGACATGCAAACCTCGGCATGCACGCCGAGCCCGCCGTCGCGGGCAGCCGGGATCCCCACGGAGGTCACGATGCTCACTCCGGCCATGGAAACGGTTCAGAGGGACATGATGCCCATGCTGACCATGATCCGGGTGCACATGCCGGGCACAGCGTGGCGATGTTCCGTAACCGGTTCTGGTTGACACTCATCCTTTCAATACCAGTGGTCGCGTTCAGCCAGATGATCGGGATGATCTTTGGCTACGACCTGCCCGAGACCGGCTGGACGACATGGATTGCCCCTGTTCTGGGCACGGTCATTTTCTTCTACGGCGGTATGCCGTTTCTGAAGGGCGCGTTGCGGGAGATTAAGCTCCGACAGCCGGGGATGATGCTGCTCATCGCGATGGCGATCACGGTCGCGTTCCTCGCGTCGTGGGTCACGTCGCTTGGTGCCGGTCTCGATCTTGATTTCTGGTGGGAGCTCGCCCTGCTGGTGGTCATCATGCTGCTGGGCCACTGGCTTGAAATGCGCGCACTCGGTGGGGCATCAAGTGCCCTCGATGCGCTAGCGGCCTTGCTGCCCGATACCGCCGAGTTGGTCCATGAAGACGGGGCCGTGGAACAGGTCCCGAGTGCCGATGTCAGCGCCGGTGACCTCGTGCTCGTGCGTGCGGGAGGACGCGTTCCGGCCGACGGCACTGTCGAATCCGGATTCGCGGACATGGATGAGTCCATGGTTACGGGCGAGTCGGCGTCCGTTTCCCGAGCCGTTGGCGATACCGTCACCGCGGGCACCGTTGCCACTGACTCAGCAATCCAAGTGCGCGTGACCGCGGTAGGCGAGAACACAGCACTGGCTGGCATCCGTCGACTCGTGGCGGACGCGCAAGCATCCTCGACTCGGGCCCAAGCCCTCGCCGATCGCGCAGCGGCTCTGCTGTTCTACTTCGCCGTCGCGGCTGCCGTGATCACCGTGGTGGTGTGGATCATTGTCGGCAGCCCCGCCGACGCCATTACCCGCGCGGTGACGGTACTGATCATCGCCTGCCCTCACGCACTCGGGCTCGCGATTCCTTTGGTGATCTCGATCGCGACAGAACGGGCTGCCCGCGCTGGCGTTTTGGTGAAGGACCGGCTGGCGCTGGAACGGATGCGCAGCATCGACGTGGTGATGTTTGATAAGACCGGCACTCTCACGGAGGGACGCCACGCCGTTGCCGCAGCCACAGCCGTTCCGGGCGCCGACCCTCAGCGCGTGTTTCGGCTGGCTGCCGCGGCGGAATCACCGAGTGAGCACCCCGTTGCTCGCGCGATCGTCGCATGGGCAAACGGGCACAGCGACGGGTTGCCGATTCCATCGGTCTCCGAGTTCCGCTCCGAGCCGGGTGTCGGAGTTTCAGGAACCGTCGATGGCACCAAGGTTCGCGTTGGTGGGCCCCGGCTCCTCGCCGCACTCAACCTGTCCGTGCCCGAAGGCATCCAGGCCGAGGTCACCGAGTGGGAATCAACCGGGTCGAGCGTCCTGTTCGCGGTCATCAACGGCCGCATCGAGGGTGCATTCTCGCTTGAGGACGTCATTCGCCCCGAATCGCGTGCCGCCATTGATGAACTGCACCGTCGTGGGATCCGGGTTGGCATGATCACCGGTGACGCACAACAGGTTGCGGATGCGGTCGCAGCCGATCTCGGCATCGATGAGGTGTTCGCGGGAGTTCTCCCCGGGGACAAGTCCGCCAAGGTCGCTGAACTGCAGGAGCGTGGTTTCAAGGTTGCGATGGTTGGTGACGGGGTGAACGATGCACCTGCTCTTGCACGCGCAGACGTGGGAGTTGCGATCGGGGCCGGTACCGACGTCGCGATCGAGTCGGCGGGCGTCGTTCTGGTGTCGAGTGACCCGCGTGCCGTGCTCAGCGCGATCGAGCTTTCACACGCCTCCTACAAGAAGATGGCGCAAAACCTCGTTTGGGCGACCGCGTACAACGCCATCTCGGTGCCGCTGGCCGCTGGTGTGCTCGCTCCCATCGACTTCAACCTGCCACCGGCCGCCGCGGCAGTGTTGATGTCGCTGTCCACGATCATCGTTGCCCTGAACGCCCAGCTTCTCCGTCGCCACGAGCTGAACCCGGAGATACTGGCGCCAGTGCATACTGCCTAGCTGTACCCAAACGCTGACCGATCAAGGAGGCCGCGCGTTTCCCGCACCCGTTCCCGTCCGTGCTCTTGAGTTCGACGGGCACGAGCATCTCTTATGACGCGGAGAGCGGCTTCCGCGCGAGCGTAGTCGACCTTCTGTGTTGTGGAATCGGGCGAGGCTCCGAGTACCGCGGCACTCGTGATCTGATATCGGTCGCGGTAGGCGGCGATCACGGACGCTGCACGATACCAGGCGGCGGCGCGCTGCGGGTCTGCGGGCTCGGCACCGAGAGCTGCAATCCATGGTGCCGAGTCAGCGACCGCGGTGTTGAGAACTACATCGACTCGCTTCTCGATGAGATCACGACGCTCGACGAGAGCCTGCTGCATTTCCTCACTCATGGCGCCAATCGCCTCGTGGATCAGCCCGGCGACCAGCCTGGGCGCAGAATAGCTACGACCCGATCCCGCAGCCCTCGTGGTAGCCGCAGCGACTCGATGTCGAATCACCGCGGCGATGTCGTCTGCGTCGCCGAAGTCACGTGCGCGGACAACACGCGGGAGCAAGTCTGCTACGTCGTGATGGTTGGCCTCGGCTCGGCGCAGCTCGGTGGTGAGCGGGCCGAACGCATCCGAATCGATGACTTCGTCGGCTTGTTCTGCATTGAGACCGGATGCTCGCACCAGAGATGCCCACCGGTCACGTTGCGCCGCTGCTGCGATCGTTTCGTACTCGGCAGCAAGCTGGGCAATCGTTCCCCGAGATTCGTGTTCGACGGCGATGGTTTCGTGCGCGGAGAGTTCCGCGCCGACGTGCTGCAGCACTCCGGTGAGCACGCTACGGCCGGTGACTTCGTCGTTCTCGCCAGGATGTGGACCATCGTGGGAAGCATCGGGCTTGTCGACCGCGACGTAGGCGACGTTGGCGTCACGACCCCGAGTCATCGCCACGTAGAGGTTCTCCCGAGTCATGGTCGAGTCGATGAGCACGTGGGCAGTGTCGGTGGTGAGACCTTGCGCGCGGAAGGACGTCACGGCGTAGCCAAGTTCGACGTGCTCCGCTACATAATCGGCTGGCAGAAGAACGCTGGTCCCCCAGGAAGTTCCAGCGCGTCGAACAAGCATCGATCCGTCGCGTCGGACGTCGACGACGTTCCAGCGATCTCCGTTGCGTACCCAGCCTCGACCCGCCAGTAGACGGCGGTCGTTGCGGCGCGTAATGACGATATCTCCGGATGCCGCATAGGTTTCGTCGTGCAGCTCAGATTCACGCGACCCGCGAACGGTGCCGTCGAGGATCAGATCGGTGCGCGCTCGGTTGTTGAGCGCGGTCACCGATTCATTGGAGTCTGATACGAGAACCGTTGCACGCCCCGCGACGAGATCGCTGCGCCAGGCGGCATACGCTGCATCAATCATTTCCTCAGTGTCACCGTCAACGATGCGCTGGTGCTCGCCGTAGGTGTCGATGACGTCGATGTGGCCATGGCGAAGATCAAGGGACGCGCGCTTTTCCCAGTCATGCGTGAAGCGGTGAACATCGATCAGTTCGGGCACATCATCACGATCGTGCGTGAGCATCCCAAAGGCGCCGCCCGCGTCGACCGCCTGGAGCTGAGCGTAATCACCAACGAGCAATACTTTCGCTCCGGCCTCAGAGGCAAGCTGGGTGATCCGGTCCAGAGAGAGCGTCCCCGCCAGTGATGCTTCATCGACGATGACAAGCTGACCCGGCTGAAAGGCCTCGCCTTCGCGCAGGTGATTCTGCCACCACTTCGCCGTGTTCTCGGCGGCGATCCCGAGATCCTCGGCAAGCACTTGTGCCGCACTCGAAGAGGGGGCAAGCCCGACGACGGATCCTTGACAGTGTTCCTTTTCCCATGCCCGGCGTAGTGCGTTCATGGCGGTCGTTTTCCCGGAGCCAGCTGGGCCGACCAGCAGATCGACAACACGACCGGAGACCGCGATCTCCGTCAACGCAAACACTTGATCCTCCCCCAGCACCAAGCCCTCACTGTCAGGCTTCAGCGTGACGCGTTCGATCGTCGCCAGCGAAATCGTCGGTCCTGTCGTTGCGTGCGCGAGCTGAAGCAAGCGTTCCTCGGCGTCGAGAAGCTGACCAGAAGAGAACACCGTGGAGTTCTTCGGCCTGAACACCGACGATTCATCGCTCCTGCGAAAGACAGCTGGGCTGGATGCCAGTTCAGGAGGCGTGAGCCGAGTCGACACTGCCTCGGCAGCGTCGACAACCATGCCAATAATTGCTTCGCGATCACGTGTACTTGCGAAGCGATACTTCATCGTCTGCCGGGCAGCTTCGGCGGTGAGGTTCCAGCGGCGCCAAGTCGACCGCTTTTCCCCGACCACGTCCACGACGCTTTGCCCCAGGCCACGAACCACGTCAAGCGGTAAGTCATCAGCGCGCAGGAGCAACGGCGCCTCATTCGCGGTGATCTCGCGTGCCCAGCGAGTTGCATCCGCTCCAAGGACCTTGCCCGCCCGCTGCCTCCACTGATCGGTGAGTTCAGCAAGGGAATGGATCTCCTTCTCCGGTCTTGTGGCGAGCGTCGCTTGGGCGCGCAGTTTGATGATCGTCGT
Organism: Specibacter sp. NPDC078692; assembly: GCF_040686835.1. NCBI lineage: Bacteria > Bacillati > Actinomycetota > Actinomycetes > Micrococcales > Micrococcaceae > Specibacter > Specibacter sp. NPDC078692. The sequence goes on along the minus strand of NZ_JBFBLV010000003.1, from coordinate 46,807 downwards.
GCTGGAGGGTCGCCTGCCGTGCTTCTCCACGTACGCAGCGATGAGACGATCCTTCTCCTCATTGATGTGCCGTGAACGCGACGAGAACTCTGACACGAGTTGCTCAGGGACCTTCGCGATAGCCCAAGCCGCATTGCGGTCCCGTCCGCGATCACGCGTTTCCCACTCAACCCCGAAGAGCAGCGTGAGGTGATCAGCGAACACCGCTTCATGAAACTCCGAGAGCGCCACCGTCGCAGCGTGCAGGGGACGCCCGTCCAAGTTCCGCCATTTGCTGTCGAGCACGGTCTGCACCTTGTTGCTGATCACGACATGCGTGTGCAGATGTGGGTCGCCCGCGCGTGAGTCGTAATGGTCGTACGCTGTTGCGATCAACCCACGCACCTCGACCTGCGCAACGGCACCATCCCCTGGAGTTGCACCGGCGCGAGTGACTGCAACCTCGCGCTCCATAAACGCAACCACCTCTGCAACCGCCGCATGATGCGCGTTGACGATCAGCGACTGCGTTCCAGCGTCAGCAACGGCCCACAGCACTGAAGCTGACTTCGGGATCGAGAAGGTGAAGTCATATCCGGCCACCGCTCGTCGCGTGCCACGCTCAGATTCCTCGGCTTCAATCTCCGCGATTGCACGTCCCCGAGCGGTTGGACCCAGCTCAGGGTCGAGAGCACCAACTCGCTCCTCAACCCGCTCAGCCACCGACTTGTATGCCGGGTAGGCGCGCCCAATCGGATCACCCGTGAGGGGATCACGACCCATACCAATCAGCAGCTGGAGCTGCGCTTCGGTGACTTCATCGCCATTATGTAGCTGCCCGTTCCCGAGCGCGGTGAGGCCGCTACCCATCCATCGCCCCGGCGGCGTGCCATCGGCGTTGTAATACCTCGTCAACGGCGTCGAGAGGTCTCGGTCGCCGTCACCTGCGGCCACCGTGCGGAGCAGATATTTGTAGCCGTCACCTGCCGACATCACCCGCATCGACACCGTCATCGCAGCTCACCTTCCCTCCATCAAGGAGCAGGTGGACATGCACAACCGTAAACTCAGAGTTTACCCACGCGACTGGTCGCGACCTCGATCTGCAAGACGCGTGATGCGCATCATCGATTGATAAAATCTGTCGCAACTAAATGCTCGCGATCATCGACGGATATAGGGTCTCTTTCAAACGCGACCGCGGCTTGTCACGAGGGTCTGTTGAGGTTGGGGCAGATCAGTCTCCCGAGCCGTCGCTTCGGGTTGCCCTGGCATGGCCATGTGGATTGGTGTCATGTGACACCGGTTGGCCGACAGTTTTAATGGCACGGATAGCTATTGGGTCGAGCTACAGGCACCGCAACGTTGAAGGTGAAGACGAAATCCGTAATTGGATCAGTGCTCTGGGAACCGAGACAGCACGAGGCTCCGACATCGGCGAGGCCTCAGAGTTAGGACTCCCGGCTCTAATTCGTCTCCTCTTTTGCTCTCACCCGCATAACGATCACCTGGCCGACGATAACGGCTGTCGCAACCGCTGCAGTGACAATTACGGTTTGAAGATCGCTTTGCACTTTAAGAATCGTGAAGGGAATCAGAATCGAGAAGTTGAGCAATATTGTGAGAAGCGGTGCCCACGGCTTTGCCTTGATTTTTGTCCGGAGGTGCCGAATCACGCCCCATTGCACCGCGATGTCCATTGCGAGGTAGAGGAACGCTCCCATCGATGCGATCTGAGTGAGGTCCAGGAAGGCTGTGACGATAATCGCGAGCCCAGCCGTGATGATCAGCGGCTGTTGCGGGACGCGCGCAGGCAGTGACGGCGTCTGGCGCATGTCTTGGAGCATTCCGTAGAGGCGTGATACCGAATACAGACTGGCCAGCAGCCCGGACAGTGTGGCGACAACGGCGATCGCCACCGTGATTCCGATACCCCACGAGCCAAAGAGCGGTTCGGCTGCCGCAGCCAACGCATAATCACGCGCTTTTACCGCGCCTGCGGCCCCAATACTGGACTCTACCGAGACGGTGATCAGCATGTAGAGGACCGTGCAGACCGCCAGGGAAATGACGATCGAGCGCGCAATGTTCTTTTTCGCGTCCTGAATGTCGTCACCTTGGTTGGTTATGGTGGTGAACCCTTTGTAGGCGAGCACACACAGGACCGTTCCGGCGAGCAGTCCGACGATATCGGGGGCCTCGCCTGAGCTTTGGGCGAAGAGTCCGGATCCTGATGCGACAGCACCGACGAGTCCCGCTATAGCGAGCAGTGCGATGCCCACGATCTTGATGATCGCAGTCGTGGTCGCGGATCCTTCAACGAGCTTATTACCGAGCAAGTTCACGATGGCTGCTGCCACGATCGCAAGCACGCCCAGGAGGGGGACGAGAATTGCAGAGTCTTGTAGGCCAAATGGGCGCAGCAGGTAAGTTCCGAAGGTGCGGGCGAGGAGACTTTCCGCGACCACCATTGAGACGTACATGAACAGGGTAAACGATCCCGCAGCGACCCCCGGTCCGTACGCATCTTTCAGTAGCATCGCAATACCACCCGCAGAGGGATTCACGCTTGAATATCGCGTGTACGAGTAGGCGCTGACACCGGCGACAATCGCGCCGAGCAGAAACGCGAGCGGAAACCAGTCTCCGGCGAAGCCCGCGACCTGCCCGACGAGCGCAAAGATTCCCGCCCCGATCATCACTCCGGTGCCGAGCGAAACGGACCCGACGAGTGAAATCTTGCCCTTCGTTGCGACCATGTGAACCACTCGCTCCTTCTCGTTCAATTTCGGTTTTCACGCCATGCTTACTAAGCAGGGAGCAGTACTTTGCACTTTCCCACGTTCTAGTTTGAAGTGCAACATCAGGGTGTGGGGATGGGATCCCAGGCTAACTCGTTGAACACCTCCGCAGGAGTCGCCCAACCAAAAACTCATCGGGGACGGTTATTGACCTCGGCCACGAACTCATCCAACTCATCCTGGTGAGGTCCCCAAAACTGGTTCCCTTGGGGAGATACCGACGCAACCGCCCATTGAAATGCTCATTCATACCACGCTGCCAAGCCGAGTATGGGTCAGCGAAAGTAGGTGGGAACCGCGAGCCGGTCGGCAAGGTCGTAATAGAATGCGAGCTCGGACCCGTTATCACCGGTGGGTGCCGCCGAAATCGGGCCAGTTAGTTCGGTCAGAACTACGATGCCGCTTCCACCGTGAACACTGAGGAAAATATAAGTCAGCTTTTGGCCATTTTAGCCAAGTAGGGCATGGGGTCGATAGCTTCACCGTTCAGACGAAGGGCCAAGTGCAGGTGCGGTCCGAACGACATGCCGGTGTTGCCCACCTGCCCAGCCAGATCACCGATTTTTATGGTGTCTCCGACTTGATAGCTGTGGGAGTTGTTGGCCATATGACAGTACCGACTTGTGAGTGTCTGATCGTCGACAAGATGCTGCAGTTTTAGGCTAAAGCCACAACCGTCATTGGCAAATCCTGCTTCTAGGACGATGCCGGACGCTATCGCACGAATTGGAGTGCCGTGCGGCGCAGCCATGTCCTGTGCATCGTGAAATTGTTCGACTGGAGCGGTCCGGTATCCGAATGGATCGGTCAGACGAATTTCTTGGTCAAATGGGTAGCGCACTTTTGAGTTTTCCAGTGAGTTTGGATCGATCAATCCTTGTTCATTAGGAGCGCTTAACGGTGCACTTGTCGCTTCAACTGTATTGATAGCGTCAAACGTGGCGTCCGCCGATTCGAACGGTATACCATCAAGTGAGAGTAACTGGTTCGTCGTAACTGCGCCGGCAGCCGTTGGCTCGTTGCCGGGTATGTCAAGGGCGGGTGTGATGCTAGAAATTGCTAGCGCTCCCGCTGCCATAGTCGCGGACGTGACAACGAGCAACTTGCGAAATCGTGACCGCCCAGCTGCACGCTTGACCAGGCTACCGATTGGAGCTTCAAAATTTACTTCCTCTGAAGGGGGTGGCTCAGACGATTTCATTTGCACGTCCCGCGCGGACTCCGCTGCATCAGCGGCAAGACGGAGTGATCTTCGGGAGGGATAGCTTCGCGAGTCAGGAGTGAGTGGATTGTCGGGCATGTGATCCTTTCGAAAGGATTTGGTTTAAGAACAGAGCGCTTCCTGGTCATGTCTCGGGCTAATGAACGGGAAACAGTGACGTGATCACTGCAAAGCTTGCACTGGCAACAACCGCAGCGGCAATCAGCGCCAGGGCAATAAAAAGTATCGGCTTCTTCAATGGGTTGTTCGATTCGGACATGAGCTGGCTATCGAACCAAGGGACTGAGAACCTGAGCTCCCTGTGGGGTGATCTCGACTATGCCTCGGTCATCGACGAAGACGGGGTGATCATCGCTCGTGACGCCAAGTGCTTGTACTTGACCAGTCACACGTTCACCCTTTTCCCACTCGCCGCCAGGAGGCAGCGACCAGAGCAAACCCTCAACATCGACACCAATAACTCCACCCGAAGCACTCCGATGCGCTCTGACCAGGCTGCACGCGACATCCGAAAGAAGAAGACGGAATACATTTCCGACGCAGCCCAGCGCCAGCGCATCGGCCAGATCGAGGATGCCTCGCAAACCGCGGAGTTTCAGGACGTTCTCCAGCAGGAAGCCGATCTCACCGCTGGGCACGGTGTCCTGCGCTACACCGGGCTCATCTCGGTCTCAGCGCGAACCGCAGACGAACTCGACGCCGCCGTCGCCGCGATCGAGCAAGCGGCCATTCAAGCATCCTGCGAGACGCGACTCCTCGTCGGCCAGCAGGCTCAGGCGTTCACCGCCGCGGCGTTACCACTTTGTCGGAACTTATAACCGCGCAACTACTTACAGTCTGAGCATGTCGGGTCTGATCTGAATCACCATCTATGCCCACCCTCACGAGATGTTTTCCCCACGCGAATTAGCGTGCCTTCCAATCGACCGCAGCACTCAGATATGGTGGGGACTAGCGCGCGAAAATTCCTATTCAATGAATCAACATAGAGTCTCCGTTCTTGCGCTTGGTTGTAACCATGGGAGTTGAATCGAGGGGGATCAATGAAGGACCTCCTACCGACTGCTCGAGATGTAAAGCTCATCGCCTTCAAGGCTCAACGTCGGAAAAACTTGCTCCCAGAGCACGCAGTCCTCACTTCAGCACTCAATAACGAGATCACAAACCTACGTGAGGCCCTCTTCGCCGAGAAAGACGAAGAGGAACGCAAAACGCTGAACGCCCATCTACACGACGCCTTAGTTCAGAAACGCAATCACGAAGAAGAGGGCTTCGAGTCGCTTGCACTAGAGCTACGAAACTACATTGTTGATCAACCCGATCAACTACGGCTGTACCATCGCACTCGGTCTGAGGACGGTCGACTGTTGATGCGCTTCGAGAGCCGTCGACGCATTACAACGCTGTTTGATCGCTATGTAGCTTTGCTACTTACGCGAACCTTTCAGGTGAAACTGCACGGCAGAGATCAACTTATAAGAAGCTTTTTGAACACACTCAGGATCACTGTCCGCGGCGCAAAGAGTACGGCGCATAGGTCAGTAATCCTGTTAGATATTACAGATTTCTTCGGATCTATCGATCACGAAGTCCTGCTCAAGAAACTACGCTCCCACGCTGGCGTACCCCGGTTTGCTCTCAGACACGTTGAATCAATACTGGATGCATATTCCCGAATTACGGGGAAACGAGTTGGTCTGCCCCAGGGTGTGCCGTCTTCGTCAGTGCTCTCAGAGATTTATCTCGAAAATCTAGACCACAGGCTCAAACGGCATTCGTCTGTGGTCTTCTATGGAAGGTACGTTGACGACATCATTGTTGTCTGTCAAGGTCACGATGCAGCCAAGGTTGAGTTGCTTGTCGACCACGGCCTTAACCGTATAGGTCTCACTAAGAGCGGCAGCAAATCAAATACACATTATTACCCCGCGGGGAGACCCAGCGGATTTGACTACCTAGGTTATGGGTTCGAATTCGACAACAATACCGGTCAACTATCCTCGGTGGACCTCTCGAAGAAGAAGCTGGAACGCTATAAATCGGGATTTAAGAATCTAGCTGAGCATTTTGCAAAGGTGACATGTGGAGCTGACCGAAGAGGAATCGATTTGCTACTGGAAAGTGTCAGTTATCTCTTCGAGCCCAAAGCGACAGTTGCAGACGGGGATTCTTTGAGGATCGTGACGGGACTCGCCTATAGTTCTCGTTTCATACATCAAGAGGAACTCAAAGCGCCGCGATTGGACGGATTTCTACGGGCTGCTTCGGCGCAGCTGCAGAAAGGCCTCGATTGGGTTGCGCAGTGCGGCCCTCCTTCACATCCGAAGTGCTACTGCTGCCAGCGCGACGTCTATAAGTTCCGTGAGCTCTCCCAACTTAACCAAGTACAGCTAACACAAAAGACCGTCCTTGGGAGCAACGCGATCCCGCATTCGGACGAAAAGACACGTCGAGAGGTGGCGAGACTGCTTTGGAACTTGCACGTAGCGAAGTGACTAGGCTCCGGGCTTTGATCACAGAGTGTCTACCCTTCGAGCTTCCATTTGAAGCGAGTACCCATTGGCTGTACGACTGGCTCGAGGTACACGCACTCGACGTAAACAAGAGACGCATCAAGGTACTCGCGAAGAGCCGAAAGGATATCCTCCTCCTTGCGCTAATTGGCGGCGACAAAAGTAACAAACTACCCGCGCATGCATCCGCTGAAGCACCCCGGATGGCCAACGTCCAGGCGGCGACGGTGTCGGGGGCTTGGCACGCCCCTGCACGTTTTGTTGTTCGCAGAGATCAGCTGCGAAATCGAAATCTTGACCTCTTGTCTCTTGGGTCCCAGATCGCTGTTGCGTACATTTACGCGAATTATAAAGACTCGTTGCTCTACTACGGCAGTCTGGCAAAATCTTCACTCAGGCACCCTTCCCGTATAAACCAACACGGGAGGATGCTGGGATCCGGCACAGTCGTCGGCCCCAGCGAACCGAACCGCTACGTAGAGACATCTGGCCGGAAGCTAAACACCTACAACTCATTCTTTGCCTATGAGAAATACGCATTTATCGGCCAATTCTATGATTCTCCTCGATGGCATGCTTTAGAAGCACGTTGGACATATTTGCGTCGTCTCGATGTATCGAACTGCTTCGCAAGCATTTATACGCATTCCTTCGCGTGGAGCACGGGGACAGACCTGCATAGCAAATCCCACCTTGGAAAGTCTCCAGACTTTCATAAACTCGATCTTGGTAGAGCCTTCGATAAAGTTATGCAGAACTCTAACTGGGGTGAGACCCACGGTATTTGCGTTGGTCCAGAAGCCTCTCGCATATTCGCCGAGATCATCTTTCAAAAGATTGATCTTGAAATTGAGGATCGCGTTAGCGCGGCGAATATAGACCGCAAGAGCTATGAGTTCCTGCGGTATGTCGATGATTACTTCGTCTACTCAAACAGCAAAAGCACGTTGGAAGCCGTGTCGCGTGTACTGGAGTCAGTACTGTCAGATCATAGCTTCGCTCTGAACGCTACGAAGACCAAGGATTATGTAACACCGTTCACTACAGAAATCTCGTTGAAGAAAGCGAATTTAAAGGCATTCCTCAAACAGTCGCTGCCACGGAAGAGCCGACTACCTCGCTTTGACGCCCGAGAAGTTGGGGTACAACTAAAATCGCTGCTGCTCGACGCTGATAATGACGCCGCGGCTGCAGGATCCTCCCTCTCTTTAGTCGAAAGGGAAGTCAAGAGGTTCGTAAAGAAGCGGACCCGAAAGTGCTCCGACCTACAGAGCGCGCGAGAACTCGCGCGCTACACCTGGGGATACGTTCACGGAATGCTGCATCAGTATCTCTCCCACCCCTCATCGACCTCCGCGATCAAGGTTGTTCGCACGCTTCGCTACTACTGGAACATAACCGACAGCTTCACCGGGGTGTCTGACGCGGACCGTCGACTCCTGCACTACGAGTCAACGGAGCGACTCCACTTTGCGATTTCAAAAGCAATCACGCGACTCATTGAAGCGTCCGGGACAGAGATAGAGATCTGCCACTTTCTCTCCCTCGCATCAGCCTGCGACCTCGATCTTGTGGGGTTCCCCGCAAGTTGTGGACACGTGTTCTGCATCACGCGGCTTGCGTGAGTGCTTCTTCTTTCATTGCGGCCGGCTCTTTTTGAGCGCGTAGGCTCTGTTCATGCTCGACCGGTGGCACCATTCCAAGCTTCGAGTGAAGGCGTTGACGGTTGTAGAACTCTTCGATCCAGCACGCGACTGCGGTCTTCGCCTCGGCCCGGGTCAGCCAGGTCTTCCGGTCATAGAATTCGGTTTTCAACGTGGACCAGAAAGACTCCTGCATTGCGTTATCCCAGCACACTCCCGTGCGTCCGACAGATTGCAGGATCCCTAATTCTTTTGAGGCTTCCCAGAGCTGTGTCGAAGTGAACTGCGCTCCGCGATCCGCGTGAAATACGACGTCTGCAGGCAGCTCGCCACGGAGCGTGTGGGCCATGCGTAACGCCCGTTCAACCAGGTCGGTGTTCTGCACCGAATCCATCGCCCATCCCAACACACGCCGAGAACAGCCGTCCCGGACAGCACACAAGTACAACCAGCCTTCCCGAGTCTTCAGGTAGGTGATATCGGAAATCCACACAGCATCCAACCGTCCCCGATCCCATCTGCGGCTGACCAGATCCGGCAGGTGATGGGTGTTGGTGCCCGGGATCGTGGTGACCGGCCGGAGCATCCTCGGGCTGATCCCTTCAATGCCCTGCCGACGCATGGAGTCAGCAACCGTCTTTGGATTCGCGGGCGCTCCTTCGCGTGCCAGCTGAGCCGCCACGCGTGGTGCCCCGTAGGTCTGTTGGGACTCCTCGAAGACCGTGGCGACATGCTTGTCGCGTTCCCGTCGGGCAATAGCCCGCGGGCTGGGCCCGACCAGGTAGCGCTGGCGCCAGTTGTGGTAGCCGGAAGCGGAGACCTTCAGCACTCTGGCCATCCGTAGGATTGAGAAGTTGTCCTTCTCCGCGTGCATCAACTCGAACCGTTCGGACGATGATGCTTCGACGCGAAGAAGGACGCGGCTTTTCCCAGGAAACGGTTGTCCTCACGCAGCTCAAACACTTCCCTGCGCAGGCGCACCAACTCAGTCCGCTCGTCCTCCCCGAGAGCCCCTGTCGACTCACCAGTGAGGCCACGGCGGTCTTTCTCCGCCCGAACCCATCGACCCAAGGTTTGCTCGCCGATATGCAGCTCGCCGGCAACCTTGGCAACAGGCCGTCCGGTATCAATAACCAGGCCGGCAGCTTCCCTCTTGTAATCATCCGTAAAGCTACGACGTTGACTTTTCTTCTCTGACATCACTGACATCCTCTCAGCAGGATCAATAATCCCGCTAACTCGGGTGTCCACTAATTCAGGCTAACCCCACTTGCGTCCAACGAAGAGATCGCAGGAGGAATACTTAAGAAACTTGAAACGGAACTTGACTCACTTAGGACGCCGAAGTCCAACCAAGCGCTCTTGTTCTTACTGCTGTCTTCCCTCAAGTATTTCTTGCCCAGTGAAAGAGTTTCTCCCTCAACCAGATCCGCATTGCTGGACTTTACTCAGCGTCTCAGTACGCGGTTGCTATCGAAAGATTTTATACCCGCGACGAGCGTAAGAAGCCAAGCGTCCCAAGAATACTTCGTGCTTGCAGTTCTTGAGTGTAAATTCCTGACGCCAGATGAGCGTTTCCAGCTCTTGGCACAACCTTGGCTGCTGGAACTCATCAAGCAGGAGGTTGCGCTCCCTGGGAGCACAGACACCAAGTACGCGAAACGGTTCCTTCGCCGCTGCCTGGCCGATCACGAGCGCGAGGACCTCAACCTAAGCGCATTCGAATGGGGGGCCGCGGACTTTGACCGCATCCTTTACGAAAAGGAGCCTCAGTTCATATACTGAGTTTCAGGTCCCAAGGTTCCAGAACCCGAAGTTGGAGGGGGGACCCTCCAGACAATCGCAAGTGCGTCGACCCACACAATGTTAAAGGCAACCTAATCGGAAGCCACTTCCAGCCCTTCCTGCAGATGAAAACTGCTGCAAGGAAGGGCTGGGAGCATTCTATGACCCGCAGAACCGCGCATCATTCTGCGGCTTTTCGTTGCGCGGGCGCCTCGGCAGGCAGGAGCGACATTATGACGTACCCAAGCTTGCTCTTCCAACATCCCTGATCACCGCGCCCACCTGCGGGAATGTGCAGCGCACCTCCCTACAGATGAAGCGTTCGATCATATGCAGGAGGCGGACATGCCCACGTTTTACGATCCCGGCGCTGATGCCGGGGAAGCATCCGAAGCGTTGCGCGGGCTCGCGCACGCCACACGTTCATTCGAGAACCCGCAGGATCTGTACAGCGTACTCGGCGACCTACTGTCAGGCGTGCGATCACTCAAGCAGGTGCTTGATCAACTCGCTACCGCCCATGTCGAGAATCGTCCTCGCGCGTTTGATGACCACGGTGACCACGCCACAGGATCGAAGGACGCACTTTCCGCCGCCGACGAACTCCACCAGGCCGCGACCCTGATCGACCAGGCAGAGGAGCGACTGGACGCAGCTGCAGCAGCCGCGAGTCGTGTTGCTTGGCACGAAGCTCCAGGCGCCGATCCACAGCCGGTTTCTCGATGGATTAGTGTCGTCTTCTTGCAAGGCCAAGATGCAGACGAAGTTCTCAACATGATCGACGCCGATGGTGCTCTCGCTGGGCTCAGCCATCTGAAGTCCTGGGACTTCGGTGACGAGACCACCAGCGCGGCCATGGAGAACGGGTACGTCTACGACATTCCACCAAGCGGGCCGCTTGAGCGGGAAGTACGAGACGGCGATTATCATCTCGCTTACAGCCACAGCTTCGAGCAAGTCGCCTTGTACCGGCTTCATGGTGTTGCGCCAGCTGACCAACTACCCGATGGTAACCGGACCCTTGGCGCTCCGTCGGCATCGAGCCGAACCCGTGAGCAACAGCGAACGTCATGGTTTGAGCCTGCCAGCATCACGGCGATTAAGCAGCAGCGGGGTCTAGGGCTATGAGCCGCGATGATTCCGAGCGCCTGCACACCTCGGTCCTCGTCGCTCCGGCGTCAGAGAAGCGGCGCGTGCGTAAGCAGCGCACTCAGGCTGCTGCGAAGTTGCAGGCTGAGCAACAGCAATCGGAGCGTCAGGCGGCCCGCGCAAAATACGCGGCCGAACTGGCAGAACGCCGGGCGACCACATATCTCCCTGCTGCCGGAGAGCCCGGCCCTGCCCAGCTGCGATCTCCTGGAAAGCTCCGCCTGCCGCGACATCAAGACACCTCGGCAACCCTCGCTGGCGCGTACCCATTCCTAGCTGAGGGAGGCCTCGGGCCTGATGGTGTTTTTGTTGGCCAGGATCTGTACTCCGGCGGGTCTTTCGTCTACGACCCGTGGGTGCTCTATGCGCGCGGCCTGATCACTGCCCCGAACCTCGTGCTCGCAGGGATCGTTGGATCCGGAAAATCCAGCTTGGCAAAAAGCCTCTATACCCGGTCCCTCCCGTTCGGCCGTCGTGTCTACGTACCTGGCGACCCGAAGGGTGAGCACACTGCAGTAGCCGAAGCCGTCGGCGGCAAAGCAATAGTGCTCGGTCATGGACTCTCTGCCCGACTGAACCCTCTCGATGAGGGCTATCGGCCTGCAGGAATGAATGAGGAGAGCTGGGCATCCACAGTTTCAGCACGACGGCGCGATCTCATCGGCGCACTCGCGGAGACAGTTCTGACGAGACCACTCACTCCGCTGGAACACACTTCGATCGATACGGCACTAACTGAGGTCGTGCGTAGCAACGACGTACCGATCCTTCCGATGGTCGTCGATCACATCCTTGCGCCGACGCCGGAAGCGGATCTCGATGGGCGTCTCGCCGAGGACGGACGTGTCGTCGGGCATGCGCTGCGGCGGTTGGTCTCGGGTGACCTCGCCGGGCTCTTCGATGGCCCGTCAACAGTCACGTTCGATCCGACACTGCCGATGATCTCGCTCGACCTGTCCCGAGTAACGGAAAACTCGACGTTGATGTCGGTGCTCATGACGTGCTCGTCGGCGTGGATGGAGTCCGCGCTCCTCGACCCGAACGGTGGCCAGCGCTGGTGTATCTACGATGAGGCATGGCGTCTCATGTCGCATCCGGCGTTGCTGCGACGCATGGATGCTCACTGGCGGCTGGCGCGACACTACGGGATCGCGAACATGCTCATTTTCCATAAGCTGACCGACCTGGAGAACGTCGGAGATCGAGGATCCGCAATGCGCGCCCTCGCCAACAGCCTGCTCGCGAACGCCGAAACGCGGATTATCTACCGGCAGGAGTCGGATCAGCTTGGAGCAACTGCGAGAGCACTCGGACTGACCGGTACCGAGCAGAAGTTGCTGCCGGGGCTCGGCGTGGGCCAGGGGCTTTGGCGGATCAAAGATCGCTCGTTCGTCTGCCAGCACCAGCTACACCCAGAGGAGTTGGAACTCTTCGATACCACCAGTCGTATGACTGGCAATTGATGAGTTTAAGCTTCGCCCCAGCAGCTCGGTGAAGTAAAAGGCGAACAATAACTGCTGTCGTGACGCTCAGCAGCATCATTCATGTTTGCAGTCGGCTTGCCACAATTCGGGCAGTCCCAATTAGCACCACCGCAAGTGCGGCTATTGTGTCCGGTAAACCCACACTGGCTACATACCTGCATTCTTTGATACTAGCGCACTGGGTCATTCACTATTTGGCGGTGCAGCACAGCGCCAAGGGACCATGAACTCGACTTTCGTCGCTACTTGGCTTTTCGAGACTTCCGAAGTGCAGCATTTTCAGAGCGGAGCTTTTTGATCGTGGCATTCTTCTTCGAGAGTGAAAGCTTGAACAAGCCATCCTTCTTAATCTCACGCGGGGTTCGGTTACTTGCACCCTCTGTGCGGCCCATAGCTGCTCCTTCTAAATTCAACCAATAGAGACGATCTTACCCATCTCCTGCTTCAAGTAGACTTCAGCTACAAGGTACCGAGACAAAGGAGTCAAAATGCCTGCATACTGCCCTGAATGTCATTGGGTTGGCGATGAGGGAGATTACCCGCCTTGTCCAAGCTGTGGCGACGGCAAAAAGACGACTGACGAATAGCTTCAACGGCTCGTATTTGGAGTGACTGTTGCATACTTAACTTCCTCGAAATCATCTCGAATACCCCTGGTGTCGGAGAACAGCGAATTCTTCGGTTGTCCCTGAACACCTATAGACATGAGCAATCGCAACAGCCACGTCGAAACACTGCCTGAATCACACGTCGACCTTCCGCTCGCCGTCGTCAAAGTCCATGCGCACGGCGCCATGTACGTCAGCTACGCCGGGCGGAACTTCCCACCTCCGACGCCAGGCTCCCCTTGGAGCAGAGCGCGGTTTGGGGATCTACTCGATGCGCTCACCTTGGGCCGGACGCGCACCGTCCGAGTTGAAGTGCAGGAGTTCGACGGCTCGGTGTTCACCGACATCGTCCATGCGGTGCGAAGTGGGCACGACACGGCAGACGCTGCCCCGCCCAGTGCGATGCGGCGAGCGCGGCACCGTCCGACGCATCAGCTGTTCGAGATCACCGGGTCCGGTTTCATTCCAGGCGAAGACGTCACCGTTGCACTAGCAGTGTCCAGCACCGAAGGGTCTGCCGGCGGTATTGCTCGTGGGCTCGTCGACCTAAGCCAGCTGGCGGATCACCGCTCAGAGATCATGCTTATCGGACGCGTGTCGGGCGTGATTATCTCAGAGCAACTACCGTCATGAGTACTCCACACTCGCAGGGTCGTGGTCTCGGTGATGAGCTGACCAACGCCTTGATGATTGTGCTGGTCGCTGTGTTTGGTGTCGCCGTGGTTCTGCGAGCAGCAGGATCAATCGCTGTTTTCCTGACTGGGGCAGAGCAACCAGCTGTCGGCATTGCAGGTGGTGTCAACGTTCTCTTTAACCCGTTGGACCCGGCTGCCGCACTCCAAGCGCCCGCGCTGAACGCGATCATCTACTGGGCGGTGGCAATGACGTTGCTTCTCGGACTCGGCGGGTTAATCGGCTGGGTTTGGATGAAGTGGCGTCGCCACTCGCGCGCTGCGGATGCCGATCCGCACAAGCTCGCTGGCACTGCCACGAGCCACGAGGTTGCAGCCAATGCGTCCGCGAAGTCTCTCCTGCACCGGGCTGCCACGCTTCGTCCTTCGCTGGAGCGGCCTACTCCCGAGGACGTGGGTTATCTGCTTGGCCGTTCACACGGCAAGCAGATTTGGGCCAGCGTCGAAGACTCAATCCTGCTGATCGGGCCACCGCGCTCGGGCAAAGGTCTGCACATCGTCATCCCGGCAATCCTTGATGCACCCGGAGCCGTCGTAACGACGTCGACGAGGCCCGACAATCTCACCGCAACGCTCAGGGCACGTGAGCGGTTCGGGCCGGTTGCCGTCTTCGATCCACAACGCCTTGCCGTAGGCATCCCTGCTGGGCTGCGCTGGTCGCCTATACGCGGGTGCGAGGATCCGCTCACCGCGATGATCCGAGCAACCGGCCTTGCCGCGGCCACCGAGTTGTCTTCAGGTGGCGTCGAAGGCGGAGGGTTTTGGGAAGGAAAGACGCGCATTGCGTTGCAGGCGCTTCTGCACGCTGCAGCCCTCGACCACCGAAGCCCGACAGAACTCTTCCGGTGGACGCTCGATCCCTCTGCGGCGGCAGAAGCGGTCGCTATCCTGATCGGGTCGTCACGCGCGGCAACGGGTTGGGCGGAGTCGCTGGAGGCGATGCTCGATGCTCACCCGCGCACGCGTGACAGCATCTGGCAGGGTGTTTCTCTCGCGCTCTCGGCACTGGCAGATCCGCGGGTGCTCGATGCCGTCAGCCCGTCGGACGGTGAGCACTTCGACCCCGAGACGTTCATTCGCAGTCACGGTACGCTCTATTTGCTGGCAACCGGGGCGGGTGCCGGGAACAGCTCGGCTCTCGTTGCGGCATTCGTTGAAGACCTCGTCGAGACCGCCCGCCGCATGGCAGCACGCTCACCGGGCGCCCGGCTTGATCCGCCGCTACTACTCGCCCTCGATGAGATTGGAAATCTCGCGCCGCTCCCCTCCCTCCCGACGCTCATGGCAGAGGGCGGCGGCACAGGGATCACCACCATGCCCGTGCTCCAGTCACTCGCCCAAGCGCGAGACAAGTGGTCCGAGAATCAAGCAGCCGCGATCTGGGATGCCAGCATCGCCAAGATCATTCTGGGCGGCGCATCCAACTCGCGTGACCTCCAAGACCTCTCCACCCTGATCGGAGAACGGGACGAGTTCACCGACTCGATCACGCTGGGAGACTATGGTTCGCGCTCGAACCAACGTTCCATTCGGCGCGTCCCGATTTTGCCGCCCGACCTCATCCGCACCCTGCCATTTGGCACCGGGGTCATCCTGCTGCGATCGGCACCGCCGATCGTTACTGACCTGCATCCGTGGCCGAAGCGGACCGACAGCCCGCAGCTCAAAGCCGATCGCACGGCGGTTGAGGCATTGCTGGAACGCCCCGCGACGTAACGATACGCGCGGGAATCCACGCGCACCTTCCTGTTGCAGTGACCGAACAATGCCGGTCACCCGAGCAGACAGGAAGAGAAAATGTCGATCCACACGCAAGAATCCGTCTCAGGCTTTGTCGCCACCGACCCCAAGCTGACGACCTCGGCAAACGGAAACCAGCGTCTCTATTTCCGCTTTGGGCAGGAGCATTTTCGTCGCGAAGAGGACGGCAGCTTCACGCAGCTCGAGACGAGCTTCCATCATCTCGTCATGTTTGGGCGCTCAGCGGAACTGGCAAATGAACGGTTCACGAAAGGCGACAACTTCATCGCCGAGGGTTACCAACAGCCGGTGAGCTTCGAACGAGATGGACAGCCCGTTGAGGGGGAAGAGTTCGTGGCGAAGCGCATCGGTCATGATGTCGTTCGCACCCGGTACGACGTGGATCGCTCACCTCGCAAAGTTGCAGGTCAAGACGCTCCCGCCCGGGAGCAGAATCGAGCGTTTGAATCCCCCGCACAACGATCAGTATTCAGCCCACCGGTGCTCGGCCTCTAACGCACGAATGGGGATCGACTCATGAACACTCAGGAGAACCTTGATGAAAGCGATGACCGCGTTCACGGCCAGTGGGGCGATGGCAATCTGGTGGCTGAACCGCCGCATCCAGTCAACTGGAACCTGCTCACCTCGCACGATCTCGAACAAGAGCTGCTTGAACTCAATCGCTGGGTGGACTGGCTCCGAGTGGAGTACGGGCTCCCGGCATCAGTAATTCCGCCCCTCTGGCACCGGCACTCCGAGCTGCTCTGGGAGCTGTCTGCGCTCCATCTGCATTGGCTCTGCGCCTATGACGCGAACCAAGACGGCTCTGCCCCACTGGGCTGGCATCGAGACTTCGCTGACGCGCGGCAGCGGCTCCGTGACTGGGTGGCTGCGAGTGGCACCCGTCTCGATCGAGACCGGCCCACACGGCTGACAATCTGGCCCGGTGAGAATCACACGGTCGAAAACGTCGAACAGGTCATCACTGACCGCGATGCAGACTTCGTGCAATTCGTCGTCGACCAGGTTCAAGTACGCGAAGCCGCCGAAGATGCCTTTTACGCGAGTATCGACGAGCACACGGGAGAAGTGCCCAACTAATCGCCGTCACCGGCTGAGCACAGTGTTGGACTCAGCCGGTGACTCGTGCATGGCTACCTCTCTGCGGGCGACTGCCTCAAAATGCTTCCACCGCAACAACAGCAGCACGCTGACCGGGCCCATGACGATGAACTTTATTGCGTTCCAGATACAGATCATGCTCACGAGGTGTAGCCACCCCGGCTGGCCGTGATCGATCAGGTCTAAACACCACACGGCAGCCAGCGCGTAGGGCACGGCAAGCAACATCGCTGGCACACCCCACTTCAGCCCACGACGCCGCCGAATGAAAGCGATGAGGATGTTGGTCGGCATGCAGTGCTGCATGAACGAGCGAACGTAGATACTCAAGATCCAGATTGAGCGAATCATGGCGGGCCTCCCGATATACATACTTCTCCGAAGAGGAGGCGACATATGATCGAGTTCCCGTGAGGGCCACCCCGAAGGGCCTATTACTTGTGGACGTGCTTCACCTTCCAATGTACGCCCGCTTTTGCAGATGCGAAAGGGTCAGATGAGGCGCACCTTCTAGAAGAAGTCACTCTCGAAGGAGGCCACCATGCCCGCGCTCACCGATCTTGCCACGGACGATCGCTCCGCCCGCGTATTGCTATCTATTATCGGCACCCCCGCTGACGTCGCCACGGGAAAACTACTCACCGAGGTGGGCGCAGCAGAGCTGATCTCAATCGCAGAAGGGGACGGCACGGTCCCGGGCATGGATCGCGTTGAGGCTGCGGTGTGGCGCGATCGGCTCCTTTCAGCTGCCACCCCGGATCGCCTTGCCGAGCGAATAGTTGAGGCCAGTAAGTTCCGTGTGATCATTCCCAGCGACCCCGACTGGCCAACGTCACTCAACGATCTCGGCGCTCGTGCCCCATACGCGCTCTGGGCAAAGGGGCGCACGGAGTTGCTCGCTGAGCCGCTCCCGCAGCGCATCACCGTCACGGGCGCCCGCGCCGCCACCGCATACGGCGCGCATGTCACCGACGAACTCTGCGAAGGCCTCGCTCAGAGCGGCAGAACGCTGGTCGCAGGCGCGGCGTACGGGATCGAGGCCTCCGTGCACCGCGCCGCCTTCCTCCGCGATATGAACACGATCGCAGTGCTCGCTTCTGGGGTTGATCGCCCATACCCCGCGGGCCACGCTGATCTCATCGACCGTATTGCGCGCGAAGGGCTGCTGCTGTCCGAGGTACCACCGTCGGTCGCGCCGACTCGCCAGCGGTTTATCGACCGATCGCGCATCCTCGCCGCTTTGTCGAGCGCGACGATCATCGTTGAAGCAGGATCCCGGTCAGGTTCGTTGCACACGGCCACCGAGGCTGCGCAGCTCGGCCGCCTCGTCGGCGCAGTCCCCGGGCCTATAACGAGCGCCGCCAGCACGGGGACCAACCTGCTGCTGCAAAGTGGTCACGCCTGTGTCATTACCAATGGATCCGACATCGTGCGCATGGTTGAGGGAGAAACGAACGCCCCCGCGCGGAGTGTGATCCGAGCGGGGGCGCCGTATGCGGTCTCACCCAAGAGTTGGGTGCTGTAGCTGCTACCTCGCCGTTGGCATCTCTACCACCAGACTCCGTCGAAGCTCGTCGAGGTCAACGCGAATGAGGCGCCCGACCCGATACCCGCGGACGGTGCCGTCAGCGATTCGACGTCTGATGGTCTTGACCGAAACTCCCAGATTCTCGGCCGCGACCGCCAATGGAACCAACGCGGAGTCGTGTGCATCGGATGGAGTGCGAGCAATCATGGTGTTACCTCCCTGTAAGCGAATGAGTGTCACTCCACAGGTGTCCGCGGCTGTCCGGTTAGGTCTCCTCTCCCCCATCACCTTCTTTCTTCGCTCGGGCGATACTCGAGCGGACACGGTCACTCATGCGGTCGGCCAACTCTCGGTCTCGGTTCATCGTGGCGTGCTGGTAGCGCAGCACGATGTGGATGTCAGCGTGGCCGCCCCGGCGCATCAGCTCCGCGAGCGTCGCCCCCTCTTGCGCGAAGATCGTCAGCCCCGTGTGCCTCAAATCGTGAAATCTGAAGCGATGAGGCAGCCCCGCGACTCCATCTCGCACGTCGGCCCAGATGTATCCCCACCGGGTGTTCGACAGCGGGATGCTCCCCCGGCTGTCGGCGGGAAGCACAGGCGCCTTCGCGTCGGACGAAACGTAGTCTTCCAAGTGCTGCTGCAGTCGACCGATCATGAGCTTCGGAATGCTGAGGGATCGCCTGCCAGCTTCACTCTTCAGGTCGGTGTAGCCACCGGTGTTGGCGTTGAGCTGACGCCGCACATGCAGTGTGGCGCTTCCGTCGTCGTGCCACTCGATGTCACGACGCTGCAGACCGAGGCACTCACCTCGGCGCAGCTGGCACCATGCCGCAAGCAGCACCGCAATAGCCCACTGATCTGGAACCGCCTCGTACAGTGCTTCAACCTGTATGGGATTCGCAACGTCTTCACCCGCGTCGTGGTCTGCGTCGTGCCTCACCGACTCTTGCCGCGGTACCGATACGTTCGGTGCCGCCGGGATGATGCCGTCTCGTGCGGCCTGCCGGAGGATCATCATGAGCACGATGAGCACCGGTCTCGTAATGCCGTTGAACTTCGAGTTTGGGTTGAGCGGCGCGGGGATGTGGTCCAGCCGGTCCGTCATCACCTTGATGCGGGCAGCGTCGATCTCGCGCACTGGCGTGCTTCCGAACTCTGGAATGAGATAACCGGTGACCTTGCCTTTATACGAGCGCACGGTACCAACGGCGCGCTTCTTACCGCTGCGATTTGGTTCGGTACGGATCATTTCAAGCCAACGCGTGGAGTACTCTTCGAAGCCCAAGGACTGCGCCTGTTGGACCTCCAGCTCAGCTTGCAGCCGCGCTGCGGTCTCCTCCGGTGGCTCCCAAAGGCCCCGTGCCATCTTCGACTGCACCCCGGCAAGCCAGGTTCGAGCATCCGTTTTGGTCAGGAAGGTGAGCGGCCGGTCTTGATCGGTTCTGGCGGTGTAGGTCGTTCCGTCGAGTCCCGGGTAGCGAGCTTGCCATCGACCAGACGGGAGCTTGCGCAGGCTCCCCCAATTCTCGCGTTTGCTGTTACTCATGATGCCCTCCCCTGGACTCGAACGGACGCTGGCGGACCGTCGTGCCACTTCGTGCCACTCGACCTCACACCTCTCCTAGATCCGCATGATTCCGCGGATCTCCGGGGGTTGATTCGATCGTTGGTGGCACGAAGTGGCACGGCTTCGACGGTGCAGCAACCGCAAATTCCGGTCGCTACCTCGCCTTCCTTCCGCATGGAAGGTGCGCGCGTGCCATCCCCGTGCGACTTCGGGTGGGTATTCCTGTTCATCTCTGTTCTCCTCTGTCTTTCGACTGGGAGCACGAAAAACGCCCCTGATCTGCGAAAACTCGCGGATCAGGGGCGTGATCAGGTATTTAGCTGGGTCCTCTAAAGAGAAGTCTTAGAAGTCCCAGTCGTCGTCTTCGGTGTTGACTGCCTTGCCGATGACGTAGGAGGAACCTGACCCGGAGAAGAAGTCGTGGTTCTCGTCCGCGTTCGGCGACAGGGCCGAGAGGATGGCCGGGTTCACGTCGGTGACCGCGGCCGGGAACATGGCCTCGTAGCCCAAGTTCATGAGCGCCTTGTTGGCGTTGTAGTGCAGGAACTTCTTGACGTCCTCGGCCAGGCCAACGGAGTCGTAGAGGTCGTGCGTGTACTGAACTTCGTTTTCGTAGAGTTCAAACATGAGCTCGAAGGTCCAGGCCTTGAGCTCTTCGCGGCGCTCGTCTGAAACCTGCTCCAAGCCCTTCTGGTACTTGTAGCCAATGTAGTAGCCATGCACGGCCTCATCGCGAATGATCAAACGGATCAAGTCAGCGGTGTTTGTCAGCTTGGCGCGTGAGGACCAGTACATGGGCAGGTAGAAGCCCGAGTAGAACAGGAAGGACTCCAGCAAGGTGGAGGCAATCTTGCGCTTGAGCGGATCGTCACCGTAGTAGTAGGACTCAATGATCTGAGCCTTCTTCTGCAGGTTCACGTTTTCTACCGACCAGCGGAAAGCCTCGTCAATTTCCTTCGTGGAGGCCAGCGTGGAGAAGATCGAGGAGTAGCTCTTGGCGTGCACCGATTCCATGAACGCAATGTTCGTGTAGACGGCTTCCTCATGCTGGGTGATGGCGTCAGGGATCAGCGACACGGCACCCACGGTGCCCTGCAGGGTGTCCAACAGGGTCAGGCCGGTGAACACGCGCATGGTGAGCAGCTGTTCTTCCGGCGTCAGGGTAGCCCAGGACTGGACGTCGTTGGACAGCGGCACCTTCTCCGGCAGCCAAAAGTTGTTGCACAGGCGGTTCCAGACTTCAACGTCCTTATCGTCCTCAATGCGGTTCCAGTTGATGGCCTTTACGTGGCTCGCCAACTTCAGCTTGTCCGGTGTCATGGGTGCTTCTCTCCCTTGTATAAATCTTTGGTAGCCACGAAGGGCCAAAACAATCTTAAGCCAAAGACACGACGGCGGGGACTCACCCGCCGTCGTGCTCTTCAGTTATGCACAAACTAACCTAAAAACTAGTGACTAACTTGATACAATTCCTACTACAAAGCGCAGGAGACGCAACCCTCCACCTCGGTCCCTTCCAGCGCGAGCTGGCGGAGACGGATGTAGTAGATGGTCTTGATGCCCTTGCGCCAGGCGTAGATCTGAGCCTTGTTGATGTCGCGCGTGGTGGCGGTGTCCTTGAAGAACAACGTCAGGGACAGGCCCTGGTCCACGTGCTGCGTGGCAGCGGCGTAGGTGTCGATGATCTTCTCGAAGCCGATCTCGTACGCATCCTTGTAGTACTCGATGTTGTCGTTCGTCAGGTAGGGGGCGGGGTAGTAGACGCGACCCAGCTTGCCTTCCTTGCGAATCTCAATCATGGAGGCGATCGGGTGGATCGAGGAGGTCGAGTTGTTGATGTAGCTGATGGAACCGGTGGGCGGGACAGCCTGCAGATTCTGGTTGTAGATGCCGTGCTCCATGACGGAAGCCTTCAGCGCACGCCAATCGTCCTGGGTAGGAATGTGCATGCCCTCAAACAACTCGGCAACCCGGGCGGTCTGCGGCAGCCATTCCTGGTCCGTGTACTTGTCGAAGAATTCACCCGAAGCGTACTTCGAGTTCTCGAAGTTGATGAACGTGGAGTCGTTCTCAATCGCCAACAGGTTCGATGCACGGATGCAGTGGTACACAACCGTGTAGAAGTAGATGTTAGTGAAGTCCAGACCCTCTTCGGATCCGTAGTGGACGCGCTCACGGGCAAGGTAGCCGTGCAGGTTCATCTGGCCCAAGCCAATAGCGCGCGACTGGCGGTTACCCTTGGCGATGGAGGGAACGCTGGTGATGTTTGACATGTCCGAGACAGCGGTCAAGGTGCGGATGGCCGTTTCGATCGTGGCACCAAAGTCGGGGGAATCCATGGCCTTGGCAATGTTCAATGAGCCTAGGTTGCAGGAGATGTCCTTGCCGGTCTCGGCGTAGGAGAGGTCGTCGTTGTACGTTGTAGGCGCTGAAACCTGCAGGATCTCCGAGCACAGGTTGCTCATGATGATCTTGCCCTCGATGGGGTTCTCGCGGTTCACCGTGTCTTCAAACATGATGTACGGGTAACCGGATTCGAACTGGATCTCGGCGAGGGTCTGGAAGAACTCGCGGGCCTTGATCTTGGTCTTCTTGATCCGGGCGTCGTCCACCATTTCGTAGTACTTCTCGGTGACCGAGATGTCGGAGAACGGCACGCCGTAAACCTTTTCGACGTCGTACGGCGAGAACAGGTACATGTCCTCGTCGCGCTTGGCCAAATCAAAGGTGATGTCGGGGATGACAACGCCCAGGGAGAGGGTCTTGATGCGGACCTTCTCATCGGCGTTCTCGCGCTTGGTGTCCAGGAAGCGGTTGATGTCGGGGTGGTGGGCGTGCAGGTACACGGCTCCTGCACCCTGACGTGCGCCGAGCTGGTTGGCGTAGGAGAAGCTGTCTTCGAGGAGCTTCATCACGGGGATGACGCCGGAGGACTGGTTCTCGATCTGCTTGATGGGTGCACCCACTTCGCGGATGTTGGTCAGCGCAAACGCCACGCCGCCACCGCGCTTGGACAGCTGCAGTGCGGAGTTGATGGAGCGGCCAATGGACTCCATGTTGTCTTCGATACGCAGCAGGAAGCAGGAGACCAGCTCGCCGCGCTGTGCCTTGCCAGCGTTCAGGAAGGTGGGGGTTGCCGGCTGGAAGCGGCCGTCGATGATTTCATCGACGATGCTGTTGGCTAGCTCTTCGTTACCGCGGGCCAGGTGCAGTGCAACCATGCACACACGGTCTTCGTAGCGCTCAAGGAAGCGGTTTCCGTCGAACGTCTTCAGCGTGTAAGAGGTGTAGAACTTGAACGCGCCCAAGAAGGTTTCAAAGCGGAACTTCTTCTTGTACGCGCGCTGGAACAGCTCACGGGTGAAGTTCATCGTGTACTGATCCAGCGTCTCGCGCTCGTAGTACTCGTTCTTCACCAGGTATTCCAGCTTTTCTTCCAGGTCATGGAAGAACACGGTGTTGTTGTTCACGTGCTGCAGGAAGTACTGCCGGGCGGCGGCCTTGTCCGCGTCGAACTGGATTTCACCCTTGGAGTTGTACAGGTTGAGCATGGCGTTCAGCTCGTGGTAGCCCATGCCCTCCCATGCTGCGGGCATCTCCTTCGATGCCTTCACTGCAACTTCTTGGTCTGAGACAATCGTGTCCAAAATTCTTCCAATCCTTCACGAACCCGATCGACGTCCGCAGACGTTCCCATGAGTTCAAAACGGTATAAATGCTGTACTTTGCACTTCTCGGCGACGATGTCACCGGCGAGGCAATACGTTTCGCCGAAGTTGGTGTTTCCCGCGCCAATGACGCCGCGGATCAACATCCGGTTTTGTTCCACGTTGAGGAACTTGATGACTTGCTTTGGTACTGCCCCCAGCCGGTTCTCCCCGCCATAGGTGGGTAGGACCAAGACAAATGGCTCTTGTGCCAGGAGGGTTTCTTCGTGGGTATATATCGGCAGCCGGGCCGCTTCCACCCCCAATTTCACAATGAAACGGTGAGTGTTGTCGGAGGCCGAAGAAAAATAAATCAGCCGGCTGCTGGTGGTTCGAGAAGTTATCTGAGCTACTGCGGCTTCTGCTGCAATCGCTGACATGGCTTTCGCTTTCCAACTACTTACTTGCGGTTGTGGGACTGGCCATTCTTGTGAACCAGCCCCACTTGTGTGCGTGATGCACGGGAACTAATGACGATCCCACAGGCAGCTGGCCTGCGGTATCAATTACGCTACGCTGGCGCTTTCGACGGCGGCAGCCAGTTCGGCAATCTTGTCCGGGCGGAAACCTGACCAGTGGTCAGCGTCAGTGATCACAACAGGCGCCTGCTGGTAGCCCAAGCTGAGAACGTGCTCCAGCGCTTGCGGATCGGTGGAGATATCCACGCTCTGGTAAGTGATGCCCTTTTTATCCAAGGCGCGGTACGTGGCATTGCACTGGACACATGCAGGCTTGGTGTAAACCGTAACGGTCATGATCGAGTTCCCCTTTTTCATAAAACTATTCTTTAAAATTTAGCGTTCCTGCCCCGCCGGGGCTCGCTCACTGCCTATGGGGCCTGACAGCTTCCGCTACGGCCTCGCCAGTGTTTTCGGGCATCAACCCAAACTGCTGTATTCGATGATTCAATACTACATCTAGTGCACGCGCCAGCGAAAGACCCCAACATGATGTATTACACCTTTGTCATTTTATGCACCCGTCATCCACAGGCCGGAAGATTTAAAAGCGCCAAAACTCAAGGTTTAAACCTCTCTGTCCACAGGCTGTGGAGTACTTAGCCACAAATTAATGTGTGGCGTGTCTAGTTTTCCGGCGTGTCGATACTTGTGGCCACTTGTGGTTGCGCCACGAGTTCTCAGCACTGCTGGATGACTCTGCTAGGAGCCAGTAGCTTCGCGTAGCTACCTGTCCGAGCGCGTCCCCACCTGCCCGCGCCCGTGCCGCTCCCCTGCCCGCTTATGCCCGTCTATGCTTGCAGGGAAGCTATAGCTTCCCTGCAAGCTGCCCATTCGGCAGCGACTCTGCAGAGACTGTTTGGCAGAAAGAGGGCCACCTGTGATCAACCCCCTGCACCTGCGCACCCTGCTAGAAGTGGTGCACCGCGGTTCCTTTGCCGCGGCTGCCACTCGACTGGGGTACACGGCGTCGGCCGTTTCACAACAGATGGCCACCTTGGAACGAGACAGCGGAGTACAGCTTTTCCAGCGCTCGGCCCGCAGCGTGCAAGCAACTGACGCAGCCCTAGTCATGGCGCGGCATGCGAGCAAGGTCCTGACAGATATTGACGCACTGCTGGCTGCGAGCGCCAAGACAGAGGAGGGCACGGGTCAGGAACTGCGACTGGGCATCTTCCCCTCCCTAGCTACCCATGTGTTGCCGCGGCTACTGGCCAGCCCGCAATGGCCAGAGCTCGGGATCAACTTGCATGTCTCGGTCGGCGAGCCGCAGCAGACCATTGTTGGTCTGCGCACAGGCGGCGAACTTGATGTGGCTTTGGTGTATCAGGTGGGCCAATCCGGGCTGGCGTGGCCGCACAGCCTTAACCGGCAATGGATCGGCGACGACAACTTCAGGGTGGTGCTGCCGAAATCCTGGGGCATCCAACCCGGCTCGGTCATGGAGGCCGCGCAACTCTCTGACATGCCATGGATCATGCACCACCCAGGCACCAGCGATGCTGCCGTGATCGAACGACTGTTTGCCAGCTGCAATCTGCATCCGCGCGTAGCCGTCTACAGTGACGATTTCAACGCCAGCCTGCAACTCGCGGGCGTGGGCTTGGGCGCAGCACTGGTTCCCGAACTGGCGCTGCAGGGCCGGGCTGAGAACGTGGTGGTCTTGGATGTCCCGGAGATCCGGCTGGCCCGTAATATCTTTGCCCTGCTCATCAACGACAGCCGCACAGCCCGGGTGGAAGTATTCGTGGACAAACTCGCCAGCATGCTGGCTGAGGTCACCGGCACCAGCCACGTGGACCCGAAGCCGTAACGGGCTTAGAACGTTAGTGCCGCGGGTCCTCAGCGTTTTAGGCGGCCGCGTTTCAGGCCGTCGTCGGCTTCTTGGACTTCTTCGCCGGCGCCACAAATCGTTTGATGAGCTGCTTCTTGACAGCCCCGTACGGCGGGTAGATCAGCGAGAGCGTGTCCGGGGATAGCGGCTTATCCAGCACAGCCTTGTGGTGGGAGAAGGCCTCGACCGAGAGCCGCCCGTGGTAGCTTCCCATGCCGCTCTCCCCCACCCCACCAAACGGCAGGCCAGGAACGGAAACATGCGCCACGGGGACCCCGAAGTTCAGGGCGCCGGATGATGTTTGTGACATGAAGTCCGCCCGGACGCCTTCATCTTCGCTGAAGACATACAGAGCCAACGGCTTGTCCCGGCCAGTGATGAACGCAATAGCCTCATCGGCCGAGCCAACAGTCAGCAGTGGCAGCACAGGGCCGAAGATCTCCGCGTCCATGAGCTGCGCCTCGGCGTCCACATAGAGCACTGTTGGTTCAATGTAGCGGGTGCCCGCGTCCGAACTCCCCCCACTGACGAGAGCCGATCCGGCGTCGTCCGCAAGGTCCTGGGCCAAGAGACCGGTGAGCCGGGCAAAGGCGCTGTCATTGATAATCCGGCCGTATGCCAGGCTGTGCGCCGGATCAGCTCCATAGAGGTCCTCGATGGCCAGCGGCAGTTCTTTGGCGAGCTTGGCAAGCGCCGCGTCGGTACCCATGACGTAGTCCGGGGCCACACAGGTCTGCCCGGCGTTCATGAATTTGCCCCAGACGATCCTGCGCGCGGCAGCAACCATGTCCACGGACTCGTCAATGTAGACGGGCGATTTTCCGCCCAGCTCCAGCGTCACCGGCGTCAAATGCTTTGCGGCGGCGGCCATCACGATGCGCCCTACGCGGCCATTACCCGTGTAGAAGATGTGATCGAAGCGTTCCTCGAGCAGCTCGGTGGTCTCCGGCACGCCACCCTCCACGATGGTCACCGCACCCTCGAGGTAGTCAGGGATCCACCGGGCCAGCGCGGCCGAGCTGGCGGGCGCCATCTCGCTGGGCTTGGCCACTACGGTATTGCCGGCTGCGAGGGCACCAATGATGGGGGCGAGTAGCAGCTGGATGGGGTAATTCCACGGCGCAATGACCAACACGACGCCGAGCGGCTCAAGTACCGTCGTGGCCCGGGCCGGCTGCAGTACCAAGGGCACAGGAGCCTTGCGTGGCTTCAACCAACCTTCGAGGTGCTTGATGGTGTGGGCAATCTCTGAGGTGAGAAAGCCCAGCTCGGTCAGCCATGCTTCTGCCGGGTGCTTGCCGAGATCTGCGGCGAGGGCGGCCGTGAAGTCGTCCAGGTGCTCAACAAGCATGCTGTTCATGGCCCGCAGCTGCTGCAGCCGCCAGGCCAGAGGCTTGCTAACACCGCTCTTGAAGACTGTCCGGGCCGCCGCCACGCTCTCTTGTACGCTCATGGCATTAATCTACCCCTCTTCAGATCCTTGGGGTTACCGGCCGGTAATACACTTCGGCTACTGACAGCACAGCACCCCGGGACATTCCTGATGGGATGGCCCGGGGCGCTGGTGGCGAAGCTTGTGGCGCTGGTAGTACTAGGGAAGCTACTACTAGTGCGTATGGGAGACGGCGAGCTGGGCGCGGACTTCCTTGGTGGCCTTGACCAGGTTGCGCAGGGACTCTTCGGTCTCGACGTAGCCGCGGGTCTTCAGACCACAGTCCGGGTTGACCCAGAGCTGACGGACCGGCACGTGCTTGACGGCGGTGCCGAGCAGTTCGGTGACTTCTGCTTGGCCGGGAACGCGGGGGCTGTGGATGTCATAGACGCCGGGACCAACACCGCGGCCAAAGCCGTGTGCTTCCAGATCGTTGACAACATCCATGCGAGAGCGGGCAGCTTCAATGGAGGTCACATCGGCATCCAGTCCATCAATGGCGTCGATGATGACGCCGAACTCGGAGTAGCAAAGGTGGGTGTGGATCTGGGTGGCGTCTGCTGCACCGGCCGTGGCGAGGCGGAAGGAATTGACTGACCAATCCAGGTAAGCACCCTGGTCTGCGCGGCGCAGCGGGAGCAGTTCGCGCAGGGCAGGCTCATCGACCTGGATGATCTTGATGCCAGCGGCTTCCAGATCCGCAATCTCATCACGCAGCGCCAAGCCCACCTGGTTGGCAGTGTCGCCCAAGGGCTGATCGTCGCGGACAAAGCTCCACGCCAGGATGGTGACCGGGCCTGTAAGCATGCCCTTCATGGGCTTGCTGGTCAGTGACTGCGCGTATTCGGCCCACGAAACCGTGATGGCCTGCTCGCGAGTGACATCGCCCCAGAGGATGGAGGGGCGGGTGCAGCGGCTACCGTATGACTGAACCCAGCCATGGACCGTCACGTCAAAGCCCTCGAGGTTTTCGGCAAAGTACTGAACCATGTCGTTGCGCTCGGGCTCGCCGTGCACCAGCACGTCAAAGTCCAACTCTTCCTGCAGGTCAACAACGCGCTTGATCTCATCCTTCATCAGCGCGGTGTACTCGTCCGAGGTGATGGCACCCTTGTTGGCGCGGGCACGGGCCGATCGAATTTCCCCTGTCTGAGGGAAGGACCCGATGGTGGTGGTGGGCAGCGGCGGCAGTGCCAACGCGGCTTGTTGTGCTGCCTCGCGCACCTCGTAGGCGGAGCGGTTGAAATCGGCCGGGGTCAGGGCGGCCAAGCGGGCGCGCACCTCGGGGCGCTTGACACCTGCCGCCTCGGAGCGGGAGGCAATGACGGCGGAGGCTTGGGCAATAGCGGCAGCGGACGACGCCGGGTCCGCAAGGTGCGCGGCGAGGGTCACCACTTCGGTGACCTTCTGGTCTGCGAACGCCAACCAGCTGCGCAGTTCTGCCGACAGCGCGGTTTCCTCGGTGACGTCATGCGGGACGTGCTGGGTGGAGGTGGAGGTGGAGACGGTGACCGTGAGGCCGGCAGCCTTCAAGGTATCCAAACGGGCAGCCGATTCGGCCAGATCGTTGAGCCAAATGTTATGACCATCCACTACACCGGCAACCACAGTCTTACCTGCCAGCAAGGCCAGCTCCGCAGCGGAAGGTACGGCACCCTTGAACGCGTCAATGTGCAGAGCCTCGATGGGTGCGCCGGCCAAGGTGGGCAGCAATTCGCGCAGTGCGCCGAACGGGGTGGAGACAAGGATCTGTGGGCGGCCGGCAGCTGCTCCGAGGACCTCGTAGCTACGTGCAACGGCAGCCTGAATTTCGGTAACGGGCACATCCTGATCGGCCACCAAAGCCGGCTCATCCAGCTGAACCCAGCTTGCACCGGCTGCACCGAGGCGGCTCAGCAGTTCAGCGTAGACCGGGAGAACGTCTTCCAGGCGGGAAAGTGGGTTGAAATCTGCCGGAGCTTCATCGCTAGCCTTGCTCAACAGCAAGAGCGTGACGGGACCAACCAGGTACGGGCGGGTCTCGAAGCCGTTGGCCAGAGCGTATTCGAACTGCTCCACCACGCGGGTTGAAGTGAGTGAGAAGGAGGTTTCCGGGCCAATCTCCGGCACCAGGTAGTGGTAGTTGGTATCGAACCACTTGGTCATTTCCAGCGGCTGCTGCTCAACCGTGCCGCGAGCCAAGGTGAAGTAGGCGTTGATGTCCAGCTGGCCATCGGCGTTACGCAGTTCACCGAAGCGGGCCGGGACGGCGCCGATGTGGGTGATGGCGTCCAGTACCTGATCGTAGTAGGAGAAGGTGCCGGGAATGGCTGCAGCTTCGTTCAGGCCCAGCTCGGCCAGACGGCGGGCGGTACCCAATTGGATTTCCTTGGCTGCGGCATCCAACTCGGTGGCGTCGATCTTGTTCGCCCAGAATCCCTCGATGGCTTTCTTTAGTTCGCGGCGGCGGCCAATGCGGGGGTAACCCAGCAGGGAGGCGGCGGGGAATGCAGAGGTGTTTGACATGTAAATTTCCTTAGATTTTTAAGACAAAGATTTCAAAGACAAAGATTTCAAAGACAAAAAGGTAAAATTGGGTGCGATGCGGCGCTGGCGCTAGGCCCGCACTAAGCGGGATGCTCTGGCTCGAGGCCCTACGGACGGGCGCCCTGGGCGCAGCAGTTGGAGTTCCTCTAGTACTTCTAGAGCTGCTGCGTGCTCGTTGAAGGTGTACAGGTGGAGGCCCGGAGCTCCAGCGTCCAAGGCTGCTCGAGCAAGATCTACGGTGGCCTTGACACCAATTTTCCGGCTCTGCGCTGCGTCATCGGCGCGGCCCAGATCATCTAGGAGTTTGGCACTGGGCTCAACCCCGGTTATGTTACTTAGGCGCTGAACCCGTCGCAGACTGGTCAACGGCATGACACCGGGAATGATCGGAATGCTCACGCCAGCGCGGCGGGCCCGGGTGACGAGGTCCTTGTATTGGTCCGCGTGGAAAAACACTTGGGTGATGGCGAAGTCAGCACCAGAATGCTGCTTGGCCAACAACACTTCCACATCATGTTCAATGGAGGGCGATTCCGGGTGCCGTGCCGGATAAGCTGCCACACCAATGGCCACCTTGCCAGCACACAGCAACGCCGAGCGGCGCTGTTCCACGCGGCGAATCAGTTCAATCAGGTCCTGGGCGTAGTTCAGTGATCCGGCTCTTGGTTCAGTGGGTCCGGTCTGTGTCTGCGGCAGATCCCCGCGGAGAGCCAGGATGCCGCGGACACCGTGATCCAACAGCTCAGAGATGATTTCAGCCAGTTCATCGGCCGTGTTCCCCACACACGTCAAGTGCGCCAGTGGCAAGAGGGAGGTTTCGTTCAGGAGCCGGTGGAGCAGTTCAACAGCTGTGTCCCGGTTGCTGCCGTTGGCCCCGTAGGTAACGGAGACATAGTCCGGATTGGTGGTTTCCAATTCGCGGATGGTGTCCCACAATGTGGCCTCGGCGGCATCGTTCTTGGGTGGGAAAAGTTCGTAGGAGAGGGCAATCGGCGCGCTGCGTGCTGCTTGCGCCGACACCTGTATCAGGGTCGGAGGAGACATTTGCTGGGGTCCTTGAGGATGGGTTGGCCGTTGCCACCACAGGCTTCTAGAACACCACATGGCTGCAACGATCACATTTTCGAAGAAAGCAGCGGCAAGCAAGCGCAGGCTACGCATAATTGCGCATTCAGTGGCTTGGTCCGCGAGCAAATGTCAGACCCACATGGGGGCACCCACACCCTCGATTCATCCGAAGGTCGCTGACACACGTTGAGGAACTAACGTGCGTCCACTATATGCACCCTCTTTCCGGCATCGCAACCCAACCATCGAATTACGACGCGACTTTACGGAATATTTCCCTTCTTTTGTTCGGAACTAGAAGAGTTTTTACTCTTTACGCCAAATTAGTGCACCATCAGCGAGCGGCGCGGCACTCTGGCGACTGCGCTAGGACCCGGCCTGCAGGCCTAGGGGCAGGGC
Source organism: Specibacter sp. NPDC078692 (assembly GCF_040686835.1). Classification (NCBI taxonomy): domain Bacteria; kingdom Bacillati; phylum Actinomycetota; class Actinomycetes; order Micrococcales; family Micrococcaceae; genus Specibacter; species Specibacter sp. NPDC078692. Next base: position 15,547 of record NZ_JBFBLV010000003.1, on the reverse strand, counting down.
CTTGGGGCCGCCCGTCACCACGGCTTGGAATGCTGTTGCGGATCCTCCTCGAGCATCTCATCGAGGCGCTCGCCCTTGCTGCGTTCACGCTGCGCCTTCTGCCCAGCTTCCTGCAACTGCTCCATCTTGCTGGCCGGCGGCGGCGGGGTCTGCTCAGACTCGCCCTCACCTTTTTGGCCCTCTTCGCCACTGGCAGAGGCCCCAGCTTGCTTCTCCTGAAGGCGTTGCGCCGCCTCGCGGAGCGCATCACCCTCGCCGTCCTCGTTGTTGGGACTATTGGGGGTGAAACAGTCCCGCGGTGCTTGAGCCACCGTTTCGCTGCCTTGCGCAAAAAATTCCATGGCCGACGCCGGGTCCCCGGCTTTTTCCTGTGCCTCACCGAGCTTCTCCAGGGTGAGCACCAAATTCACCCGGACCTTGCAGGACTCGTGTGCCGGTACCAGTTCCAAGGCCGTGGCAAATTCCTCTTTTGCCTGGGTGAAGTCCCCGCGCAGCACATACCCATCCCCCACGGCGAAGTGAGACTTGTAGCGTTCCACCAGGTTCAGCACCCCCATGGCTTGCCCGGCCCGGACCGTGCCATCGGCGCTGCCAGCGTCATACGCTGAGACAGCTTGCCCAGCAGCCAGTGGCAGACTAAGCAACTTCAGGGCTACAACAGCTGTGACCAGCACAGCCGGGGCTGCGATGAGCAGTAATTTACGCCGTCTGCGCCGGGCAGCGATCAGCACCGCGGCGGCCTCTGCCTTGGCGAGTTCGCTAGATTCAGCCGGAGACGTTGAGGGCTGGACGGTCTCGCCCAACACTTGAGGGTTCATCATGAGCGCTCCTTAGCCGGGGTCTGCAGCTGACGGTAGGCGCGGTTGAGTGAGAGCAGTTCCCACCCGGCAACACCAAAAGCGGCCAGCGCAAAGAGCCAGTACAGCTCGGTGCGTCCCGCTCCAGACCGGGAGTCCATGCCATCGACGGCTGAGGAGGAGACCTTCGGCGCCGACTTTCCCAACGCCGCGGCAATGTTCCCCGGCTGTTCCCGGTGCACATACGGAACGTTGAGCTCAGCGGCAATACCTGTTAACGCCTTTTCATCAATGCTGGAGATGGCGGGCTTGTACTGGGCCGCCTTGTCCAGAATGTAGGGGCCGGGGGTATCGCTGCTGAAGCTGTACTCGCGCATCTTTCCACCGCCGGCGGTCCCATAGCCCAGCACCGCACCTCCGTCGATGAGTTCGGTGTTGTCCTTGAACGGTTCGGGGGCAGCGTCGGCGGTCTGTTCACCATCCCCCAGATAAAACACTAGGCGGGGCCGCTCAGGGTGACTTTCCGCCGCGGCGCCCAGCCTTTGTCCGAGCAACTGGTTCGCCACACTGATGCTGCTGCCCTTGGAGATGAAGGCAGATTTGGGGGTAAGCACCTCGCTCATGGTCTGCAGGGCCGTGGCATCGGTGGTCAGCGGCAACGTGACCTTGGCACTGCTGTCAAAGGAGATGAGAGAGAAGCGTGCCCCGGCCAGTTCGGTGGCGAGAGCCGCGATATCACTCTTCATGCCCTCAAGGCGCTGAGACGTTCCGTTGTAGTCCTCGGCAGCGACGCTGGGTGTCACATCAACCACAAAGTACACATTGAGCTCGGTGTTGGCCACTGGGGCGGAGGCGCCCACTAGTCCGGGGCGGGCACCGGCCACCAACACCAGCACCACCAAGGCGGCAAAACGCCAACGGGCGGCGGTGGCTCCCTTTATGAGGAGGGTGACCGCGCCAGCCAGGAGCAGGACGGCAATAGAAAGGTAGAGCCAGAGCGGCAAAATTGGGAGCAGTGTCATCGCCGGAGCCTCCAGCCCGCAGCCCCGAGGACCAGAAGGGATAACAGCGCAGCCCCTAAGGCCCAGCCCGGATTATCCAAGATGGTGCGCTGCGGCGCACCCTTGAGCAAGGCCGCTTCTGTGGTCTGTACTTTTTGAACGATCTCGGGAACTGCGGACTCAGACTCCAAAGCAAAGTAGCCGCCGCCGGTGGCCGTAGACGTCTTTTTCAGGCCGTCTGCTGCGTTGCCAAAGAACGTGCTGGTCCCATAGTCGTTGGGGTTCAGAGAGTAAATACGGATCTTGGCTGTTTGGGCCAATGAGGTCGCCTCAGCCAAACTGAACAGCGGTCTTCCCGCCAAGAGATTGTCCGTTGCAAGGATGATCGATCTAGACCGCTCCGACTCCCCCACGGCAGGAAAACCATTGATACAGCTGGCCAATCCATCACCAATCAGGGAAGAACCAGCGGCCTCGTAGGTACCAGCAAAATATTCAAAGGACGAAGAGTCAATGCTGAGAGCCTTTTGGGCAATCTTGAGCTCTTCGGCGACGAAGTCGTAATCATCTGTCAACGGGAAGACGGTGACAGCTGAGGAGTCAAAGATGGTTAGGCCAATCCGTTCACCCTTGAACTTTTCCACCAACTTGGCAAACACGGTGACAATGGCCTCATCAGTGTCCAGCATGGAACCGGACACATCCAGGCATAAGATGATGTCCCGGTTGAGTTGTTCGGGAATGCTGGTGCGCTCGGTCACTGGCCGAGCAGCCGCCACCAACAGCGACACCGCCAGCACCGCCACGGCGGCCACGGCGGTGGTGAGCCACTTTCGCCGCCGTCGCACAGCGCGCTGATAAGCCGGTAACGCAGTCAGCCGTTCGGCGTGGGCGACCGGCAACTCTAGGCCAGTTTCCTCGCGCCGACGCCACAAAAGCACCACAACGGTTGCAAGGATGGCGAACCCCACTGGAAGCAGCCACCAAAATTTCAGTTCCATTGAGCCACCACCTCCCGTGCTGTCTGCGCCGAATCCGGCACGGAGTAGGCTTCGCCCACCCGTGAAAATTCGGCCGGATAAAACCGTTCCACAGCGTCCCCGGCCAACGGTAGCCGGTGCTCTCGCAATTGAGCGAGGGTCATCCGCTGAGTTTTGAGTCCTGTCATCTCATGCACAAAGGTGCGCACAGCGAGGCTCAGCTCAAGGTGGGCTGAGCGCCCATCCAGTTGGCCGGCGTCGTGCCGGTGTTGAATGTCATCGATCAGCGCCCAGTACTTTTGCTTAACACTTGATGGGTTCCGAGGTGCCACAAACAGGGGTACCCCAGCGCTTGCTCGCGGTTTGGTGGCGATCCAGATCCAAGCCACCGTGCCAGCACACAAGATCAGCAGGGCCGCCCCCAGCAGGGGCCACCACACTGAATACCCGATGGGTGCATAAAACGTCGCGTCAGCGGGCACGGCGATGCCTTTCCAACAGGGCGAAGACTTCCTTCATGACCTGCGCTGAGGCGCCAATGCTGCTCGAAGCAATTCCGTTGGACTTCAAGAGTTCGGCCAATCCCCGGGCTCGTTCGGCGGCGGCGTCAGCGTAGTTTCGGGCCAGCTCTGGTTCGCTAGCGAGCAGGAGCAGCACTTGCGCCATGCCCTCAACATCTGTTCCTGTGCCGTGCGCGCTGTGGACCGCGTCAGTTCCAGCCAGAACGGCATCAGCAATTTCCACCCACAGGATTTCGTGCTGGGCTTTGAGTCTGCGCAGCACCTTGGCCAAGCGCTCGTCGGCAGTGACTTCATCGGCGATCACCACCATGAGGGTGCGGGTCTTGATGTGGGAGGCTGCATATTCCAGCCGTGCACACAGATCACTGGAGCCGCGGGCCAAGGAGGCCCCGTCCATCTGGCGCAGCAAATTCTCCACATGACTTTCGGTGCCCTTGGCTGGCAACGCGGAGGTGGTGCCACCGTCGCCGTAAACGAGCGCCACGGAGTCACCATGCCGGGTAGCCAGCAGACCCATGACGCCCATGACCATGACGGCAATGTTCTTTTTGATGTCACCGCCACGAGAGGTTGCCGCCATATTGCGGCCGGTATCGGCCACAAAGAGAACTTGCTGCCTGCGGGTGGCGACGTACCGTTTGATCAAGGGTGTCCCTACACGTGCCGTTGCTTTCCAGTCGATATCGCGGATCTCATCGCCGGGCACATAGTCTCGGAGGTCATCGAAGTCTAGGCTGCGGCCCCGGAAAATGGAGGCGTACTCGCCGTCGAGCACACCGCGGGCACGGCGGTGGGCGAAGATATACATTTTGGCTTTGACACCTGTCAACAACGTGGTCATAGGCAGGCTACGGCGTTTGAACTGAGTCAACGATGGCGGCGATCACCTTTTCGACGCCGACGTTTTCCGCCACGGCTTCAAAGCCCATGATGATGCGGTGCCGCAGCACGCGATCGGCCAACGACTTGATGTCTTCGGGGATGACATGGTCGCGGCCCTGCAGCAGTGCCAGGGCACGGGCAGCTTGGGTGAAGGCAATACTGGCACGAGGGCTGGCACCAAATTCAATGAGCTTCGCCAGAGCTGGGTCGATGTACTGGCCGGCGTGGCGAGTGACGTAGACCAGGCCCACAATGTAGTTGATCAGCGCCGGGTCCAAATACACCTTTTTGACGGTGTCCTGCAAAGCTCGAATGTCCGCAAGGCTAGCTACCGGTCCCGGTGTTGCTGCGGCCAGGAACACCCCGGAATCAATGCGACGAATCACTTCAGCTTCCTCAACCGGGCTGGGGTAATCCAGCACATCCTTGAGCATGAACCTATCCATCTGCGCCTCTGGCAGTTGGTAGGTGCCTTCTTGCTCAATAGGGTTTTGGGTAGCCATGACCATAAACGGTTGCGGCAGCGGATGGACCTGACCACCAATAGTGGTTTGACGTTCCTGCATGGCCTCAAGCATGGCTGACTGCGTTTTGGCACTGGAACGGTTGATTTCATCCAGCAGGACAATGTTGGCGTGAACCGGTCCCAGCTGAGTGACAAAGGTGCCCTGTGCGGCGTCGTAAATCTGGGTTCCCACAATGTCACTGGGCAACAGATCAGGGGTGCACTGAATTCGGTGGAACAAGGCGCTGACGGATTCGGCCAGAGTTTGTGCGGCTGTGGTCTTGGCCAAGCCCGGCACGGATTCCAGTAGGACGTGACCGCCGGTCATCAGGGAGATCAAAAGTGTTTCACGCAAGCGTGCCTGTCCCACCACTTTGTGCTCAAAGCTACGGGAAATATTGCCGATCACCTGCTGCGCCTGAGCCAGCTCTGCTTGGTCGAGGGTCGGGCTCACGCTGGTTGATAACACGGTGATGGGGCCTTTCGAAGGACACGGGTCAGGGATGATCCTACAGACCAGTCCATACATTCTAGTGCGACTGCGCAATGGGGAGAACTTCCCATGCACCCCTGTCCAGGGACGCACGGTGCGGACTACAGTAAGGACCATGAGCCAGTTGCCAGCAGTGTATGAAGCCTATCTGCAAGGTAAAGACGAGGACTTTATTGCCACCGTCCGACCCGTGCTGCAGCAATCAGTGGCCGAGAAGAATCATGGGGTGCGCATCATTCGCACTCCCCATGTACTTCAGGCGCACACAGATCCTGCCATTCCCTTTGGCGAGATCGTGGAGGTAACGGACTGATCCGTTCTCTCCTGCACGACGGTAAGAATGAACTGACGCAGCTGGCCACACTGGCTGCGTCAGTTTTTCGTGGCCACCGGGCTCAGCCGGCTACTTGGTTCGCGCCACGTACCGGCTCCCGACTACCGGACTAGATCTTGGAGTCCAACAACAGCTGGGCGGCCTTGGGGCTGAACGCATTTTCCATGACGAGGCAGGCCGCGCCGAAGGCTTCCTCCCCGGAGTTCACAATGGTGCCCACAACATCCACCGAATGAACACTGTCCGTGACGCTGAGGTGAGTCAGCAGAGCCGGCATCTGGGCTAGGTAGGTGGGTGCCAGAGCGGGCCAGAACGGACCACCAAAAACCACCCGGTCAACATCCAACAGGTTAGTCAACACCGACACTGCAGCTGCCAGCCGTCGGGCAGATTGTGCCAGCACGTCTTGAGCCGCCGTGTTCCCAGCTGAAGCGGCCTCCGCCAGTGCTGCCATGTCCTCCGGAAGTGACTGAACGGCCCCTTCGGCCAGCGCAGGAAGTCCGCCTAGTGCCCGAGCCTGTGCCACCAGAGTTTCAGGCATACAGGTGACCTTGACACAACCTCGGCGGCCGCAATCGCACGGTGGCCCGTCGGGGTCCGTGATGATGTGTCCGATCTCGCCCACGTTGCCCGAGGCGCCGCGGACCACTTCATCATTGAGCACCAAACCGGCGCCGATACCCGTGCCAATGTAGACAAACACAAAGTCTGTTGCACTCGCATCGGCTCCGGCCCACAGCTCGGCCACGGCAGAGGCGGTGACGTCCTTGTCCATGACCACTGGTAGCCCCGTTGATTCGCGCAAGAGGTCCCGGAGGGGAACCCTATTCCAGCCGGTCATATGCGGCGGGTCAACCACTGTTCCACTGCTGGCGTCCACGGGGCCAGGGGTAGCAACACCAACCCCTGCAACCCTTTGCTCAGGAATGCCGGATTCGGCAATGATCTGGCGGATTTGTGCGCCCATCGCGGCGACTGCCTGTTCCGGCGTGCTACAAAGATCGGTGGGCTCATCAATCGAGACCAGCACTGTGCCCACGGCGTCTAACAAGGCGTAGCTGGTCAGTGCCGGGTCAATGTGAATACCAATGGCATACATGCCTTGGGGGTTCAGCCGTAAGATTGTGCGCGGCTTGCCGGGACCTGAGGTCTCCTTGCCGGCTTCCATGATCAGTTCGGCATCGAGCAAGCGGCGGCAAATGTTGGACACCGTTTGTGCAGCCAATCCTGCTGAGGCGGCCAGTTCAACCCGGCTGAGCCCCTCCTCGGAGCGTCGGATGGAATCCAGGATTACGGCCTGGTTGAAATCCCCCATTTTGGGAAGATTTGTGCCGCGGCGGCGCTGCGGCACCACCATCTCGGGAACACCCAACATTTTCTCCTTGAGACGATCATTTGCTGTTGTTTGCCAGCAGCCTGCGCAATACTGTCCCCCAACCATTCCTCAGCTGTCAGATTACATCGCTGCGGGCGGGGAGTTGTGCACGCCACGGCGGGCTGTGGCACTTGGGTTCTGCTTTCTAATACAGTCTCTGTGGATACAGTCCCTGCGTGGTTCAGACTCGGGGCGGTTGAGCCTTGGTGGAAACGGTGACCGTGAATTTGCTGTTCCGTCCGGCTACGCGGGTCGGTCCCACCACTTTGGCCAGGGCTCCCCTGTAGTCAAGGTGACGGTTGTAGACGCACCACAGCTCGCCTCCCGGGGCCAGCACACGGGCGGCCGCGGCGAAAAGCTTGTGCGCAATCCCGGCATGCACGGTGGCCCCGACGTGGAAGGGCGGGTTGAGAACTATCAATCCAGCCGAGTCGGAGGCAAATCCGGCCAGTGCGTCATCGCGGACCGCTTCGATCCGATCACTGAGGCCGTTAGCTGCTGCTGTCGCTTCCGTGGAGGCCACCGCAGCAGCCGACTGATCTGTGGCGATAACGGCCAGCTCAGGCCGCGCCTTCGCCAACACTGCGGAGATGGTGCCGTTACCGGAGCCCAAATCAATGGCCACGGTTGCGTTTGGGCGCATCTCCGGAATGAATTCGAGCAAGAATCGGGTGCCGACATCAATTTTGGTGCCACCAAATGTTGCCCCGTGGGCGCAGAGCCAGAGCCCGGCTTCGGCGTGGAATTCCCGCTTCGGAAAGCTCGACGCCGTTGCCTCCCTAAGAGGGCCAGCCAAGGTCAGCGGGCGAGACTTGCGCCAGGCCCGGCCGGGGACGACGGATGAAAAGTATTGCGCCAGAACCGTGTTCATGGCCAGGGTCATGTGTTTGATACGACCGCCAGCAAAAACTTGCACATCTGAGGCGGCGTGAGCGCTGATCAGCTCGGCTACTTCGGCCAGCTCTTCAAGGCTGCGTGGCAGTTGCCACAACACCACCGCAGCATTGGCGAACAGCTCTGGCCCGAGTGCCATCGAGGTGTACGCCCCGGATAGGCCGGCCCGCTCAGCGTTAGCGGCTAGTGCCTGCTCACCGGAGAGCCCATCCTGATGGACCCGCAGGCCCGCGAGTCCGTGGACCGTTGCGGAAGCCAAGGTCAGCGCCCCGTACCGGTCTCCGACCACGGCGAGGTGTCCGCCGTCGGACGTCTCCAGCGCAGCCACGGCTTCCCGCAGGATCAGTTCGTCAGTGGCGTCGTGAGCGAACAGATTCTCCGCCTCAATGTCAGGGAACCTCCGCAACTGCTCAAAATCAAAAGTGCTGCCCTCTACGCCACTATTTTCCTTCACTGGGCAACTCTACCGCGCCGTATTTGCGCGAAAAGTTGCTCCCTATGTTCGGGTGCCCAGAATCACAACGGACTTATACTGGAGGCAGTCACCTGAAGTCAAAGATACGTCGCCGTCATCGACGACTCGAAGGATGATAAAAATGAGTGAGATCACACCGCTGCGCAGAACCGTCAGGGATGGTAGCGGCCTTAAGCGCGTGGGAGGCGTGTGGGGAGAACTCCTCGCAGAATTCCTCGGCACGTTCGTTTTGATTTGTTTTGGTGACGGGGTGGTCGCCATGGCCGTCGCGGCACTTCCAGGCAGTGGCCGTGCCGCCACTGACACCACCATTTTCATGGCCGCCGGAGACTGGCTACTGATCACATGGGGCTGGGCCTTGGCCGTAGCCCTGGGCGTCTATGTTGCTGGCGGTGTCAGCGGAGCGCACTTGAACCCCGCGGTAACTCTGGCGTTTGCCGTCCGGCGAAAGTTCGCGTGGAACAAGGTCATTCCCTACGTTGTGGCCCAAGTGGTAGGAGCCTTTGCCGCCGCCGCACTACTATATGTGGTGTATTTCAATGCCATTGACGCGTTCAATACGGCCTCAAAAACTCAGCGTGACCAGGCCGGGGGTCTGGCAACCTTCTCCATTTTCGCCACGTTCCCAGCCCCCTATTTCAAGGGCAATCTGACCATTCCGCTCATCGATCAAATTGTGGGCACCGCGTTCTTGATCATCTTTATCGTCGCCATCATCGATATGCGCAATATGGCCGTCAAAGCTAATCTGGGTCCGCTCATGATTGGTTTCGCGGTAGCCGCGATCGGCATGTCCTTCGGCGCCAACGCCGGATACGCCATCAACCCTGCCCGTGACTTTGGTCCCCGCGTATTCGCTTGGATGGCCGGCTGGGGTGATGTTGCCTTGCCGGGAACCATCACGGGGGTGCCTGGCGCATTCAGCTGGTACTTCTGGGTGCCAATTGTGGGTCCACTCATTGGTGGTGTCATTGGCGTGCTGCTGTATGACTGGTTCATTGGCGATATTTTGCATGCCCGCCGCGCATTGGCCGAGCAGGAAGCCGCATCAGTATCGGCAGGCGGCTCTCATACAGCACCGCCCAAAACCGAACCTGGCCCAGCCGAAGAGGAAGAGTACTGAGTCGCTAAGGCTGTATCTCTAAGGCTTTAGCTCTAAGGCTTTGACGTACAGCCATTGTTTGCCAACTTTTGTGAAGCTGCTGGTTTCCGTGAAGGAATCCCGCAGCTTCCGGTTGGCTGCAGAGCGGTAATGCGCGCGGAAGCTGACCACACCGTCGTTATCAAAGGGGCCACCGCGTTGGGTGCCCAGGATTTCTAGCAGGTACCACTGCTGATCTGGGTCCAGTTCCAGCGAATCCGGGCGCTCATCCGGGTGCCAGGTGCGCAAAAGGTAGTGCGCATCGCCGAGGGCGAAGGCGCTGAAGCGTGAGCGCATCAGCGCCTCGGCAGTGGGTGGGAACGCCGGGGCTAGGCCCTGACTGTTTTCGCCCGGAGTGTCCAAGCCCGGGCTGTTGTCAGTACCCAAGTAGCGAGCACAGCAATTTCCTAGGATCTCCCCGCTATTGCACGGGCATCGCAAACTATCTGCTGTCATGAGCTCTACTTTTCTTTGCTGGTTCTGTGTCTGTTTCTGCGGGGGTTCTTGCCTAGGACAGCTATTACATGGGGTGAGTCTGCGAGTGGAACCACTCAATGTGGTCCTTGAGAGCGCTGGCGGCACGGACCCCGTCGTCGGCCAAGACAGCGGCCAGAATTTCACTGTGTTGGGCGCGCAAGGAGGGAACCATCGCATCCCAAATGGTGTCGTTATCTATCGCGGCACTGACGTAGCTTTGGATCGCCTGGCGCAGGGACTCCATCATGGCTGTAATGACCGCATTGCCAGCGAGCGAGCTCAGCATCACATGGAAAGCGGCGTCCAGGACGTGGAATTCTTCCCTATCCAGATCCGGGGCTGCCATGGCTGCAATGAGCTTGTGCAGCGATTCTTCCTGCCCGGCGTCTCGTGGCCGGCCGGCTCCCTCCACCGCCGCCCAGGTCTCCATCATGATGCGGGTCTGGACGATGTCTGCCACGGGAAAGTGATTGGTCGCCATATGCAGTCTGAGCGTGGCAGCTAAGCCGGCCATGGGATTGGCAATTACCACAGCGCCGGACTGCGGCCCCGAGCCCACTCCAGTTCGCACTACGCCCATCACATCAAGGACACGGATGGCGTCCCGGACGGACGCACGGGAGATTCCATGCGTCAAGGCCAGCGCACGCTCACCCGGAAGCTGATCCCCTACCTTGATCTTTCCGTCACGAAGGTCAGCTTCGATGCTGGTGAGTACCGCTTCGTAGCTCCGGGCAGCGGGGATGGGGGCAGGTTCTGGCGTGGACACGCAATCATTCTTTCACTACCCGCACGGAGTCGGTGAATCTGAGTCGGTTGGCGGCACTGACAGGTGTGGACCCGGTTGAGATTTGAAACAGCAGATAAGGCGATTCTCCGATTCCAAACAGCAGCTGAGGCGAGGAAAGTAGCGAGAAAACCGCATGATCTGCTGTTTCAAACATGATCTGCTGGTTCAAACAGAGTCAGCTTCGGACTGGAGGCCGGTCCAACTAACCCCCGAAAACAATCGGACGGCTTTGGTGCTGCCCTACGAAAAAAATCCGGGCACCTACGAATAGATGCCCGGATTTAGTCTTGGTGGAGCTGAGGGGACTCGAACCCCTGACCCCCTGCATGCCATGCAGGTGCGCTACCAGCTGCGCCACAGCCCCAAAACTTATTGATATTTAGTTATAAACCACCGATTCAATGTTGCCACTCTTCGATGTGTTTGGTGGAGCTGAGGGGACTCGAACCCCTGACCCCCTGCATGCCATGCAGGTGCGCTACCAGCTGCGCCACAGCCCCAAACTCTTTATTGCCTTGATGCTTTTTCCTTGACCTGTCGGTCTTGGCTGAAGCAACCTGTCTATCCTAGAACACGTTTTGGCGTAGTGCCAAATCGGCGAGTTCTGGGGGTCTAATCCTCCACCGGTTCGGCAAGATCTTCAGGTGCTTCATACGGTTGCGGCAGAGTTCCAACGTTGTGTTCGAGCAACCGCCAGTGCCCAGTTTCGGCTCCGTCCACCGCCAACTGTGACGTTTCCACCACTGACCAATGGCAATTGGAAAGCCCGGAAAGGGTGCGCCACAGCGATTCGGGCAGACCGAGCAATTTGGCCAGGGCCACTCGCGTGGCTCCGCCGTGTGTTGTCACCACCAAGGTGCCCCCGTCGGGCAGTGAAGCCACTGCATCCAGGACAGCATCGACCATCCGCTGGGCTACTTCGCTTCTGGTCTCTCCCCCGCCCGCACGGACGCCGGGCTCATCACGCTGCCATAACTTGATTTGTTCGGGATAGGTGGAAGTAATCTCCGCAAAGGTTTTGCCCTCCCACTCCCCGCCATAGGTTTCCCTGAGTCGTTGATCCACGTGTACGGCACCGCCGGTCAGTGCCGCCAGCTCCTGCGCTGTGGAGAAGGCGCGGGAAAGATCTGAGGAGAGGATCTGTACAGGGTGTTCGGGAGCGCTGCTAGAACCGAGCTTGCCGGCCAGCAGGGCTGCAGCACGGCTGGCTTGTGAGAAACCAACCTCATCAAGAGGAATGTCACTTTGACCTTGGAAACGCCCAACAGCATTCCAAGAAGTACGGCCATGGCGCCAAAAAATGACCCGCCGGCGTGGACCGGCGGGCTGCAGGACTGAACGCCCAAGAGAGTGGTTGACCATCAATTGATAATGTCCCATCCAAAGCCCCTAACGGAGCAATTCAGAGTGCTAATTCTTTGTGTTGTTACTCCGCGGCCGGCGTAGCCGGTACTGCTGCGTCATCGGAGTCTGTGGACTTTGTCGCCTTAGCTGACCCAAGCAATTCAGCCGAGTTAGCGGAGGGGTCGGACTCTGCCAACTGCAGGTCAATAACCGGGCAGTCACCGTAGAGACGCTCCAGAGCATAGAAAACACGGTCTTCTTCGTGCTGGACGTGAACCACAATATCGGCGTAGTCAAGCAAGACCCAGCGTCCGCCTGAACGCCCTTCACGACGCACCGGACGTAGATCGAACTTGTGTAGCTCGTCTTCGATCCCGTCAACGATGGCGTTGACCTGACGCTCCGTGGGAGCGGAAGCGATGAAGAAGATATCCGTGATGGCCAGACGTTCGCTGACGTCAATAGCGATCACGTCCTGGGCCAGTTTGTCCGATGCGGCGCGCGCCGCAGCGCGTGCCAAGTCAATGGACTGTTGTGTTGCTGTCACTGGTGTTCCTTTGATTGTTGTAAAAACTTAGTTAAGAATATTAGTCAGGACCATGATGGCGCCAGCGACAAAGGCCGCGCCGCCGAGAATAATGCTGCCCCACTGAATCAAGAGATTTCGTTGAGTGCGCCGCAACCCAGCCGTCATGGCATCCAACGGTTCCATACCGTGGGCGTAGTCAGCTGGCATGGGCGGCATCTGTGAGCGCTGCACGGGAACCGGTTCAGCCGCTTCCTGTACCGGCTGAACTGCCGCGCGGATGGCAGGAGCGCTTTGATCCACTGCGGCCATGGCCTCAGCACGCTTGAGCGTGCTGCTTCGGCCACCCGTCAAGGGACGCTTCCCCGGACCAGGCCGGTGAGCGGCACGCGCTGCTACCGCAGCATCGAAACGTTCAGCATTGATATTCGGTACTGCCGGAACCGATGCACCATGGTTCTGGGTACCGGCATTATTCCCGGCTGTGGCAGCATCCAACGCTGCGGCAGGGGTGTCCGTAGCAGTGGCGCTGGTCTGGGCATTCACCAAGGCTTCCGTCATCGCCGGTCGGGCCGGGGTGGCCGGTGGCTGGCGGGGTGTGGACCGTGTCACGATCGGCACATGCGTGGTAGTGGGTGGCCGCAGCATGGGCCGTTCACTACCGGGAACCTCAATGAATTCCATGGGTGTGACCATGGCTAGGTTGTTCGTTGCAGTGGGATCAGCCGCTGGGCGGCGGTTCTTGACATTTTCCTGCGCCAACCGCTCGCGGGCTTGGGCACGCTGAGCCAAAATGGCCGCCCGTTCGGCTTCCGCCCGCTTTGCCGCTAGGGCCTCGAGCTCTTCGGGGCCTGGTGCCAGCGGTGGCCCAGCCGAGATTGGATAGTAGCTTCCGCCGGGGACCAATCCGGGCATGGGCGGAAGATTAGGGTCCTCACCAGCTACGGCTGTGTCAGCAACGGCACTGCCAGCCACTCCGTCACCCGGCGCACCCTGGGTTAGTCCGTTGTCCGCCGGAGCATTGCCTGGTTTGGTGGCTGGGGGGCTGGGTATCTTGGGGGCTGTCGCAGGCGCCGACGATGGCACGGCAGTTCCAGACGCGGCAGTTCCAGCAGTACCTACAGAAGAAGTGCCGCCAGCGATCGTGTCGGCGGCCACTGGTGCGGCACGGCGGCCTGCCCGGCTCCGCAGTCCCGTGGCAGGAGCGGAAACGTGCCCAAACGCAGAAGCAGAAACAGCAGGAGTTGTCTGGACAGTGGCGGCCGCGGGCTCCGCCGTCTTAGCCTCTGCTGCTTCAACCGTCTGCAACTCCACGGCAGGGCCCTGCAAAGTCTGGGGTGAGGCAGGGCTTTTCTTGGCCATTGCAGTTACCGAAACTACCGGGTTGAGGGCAGTTATGGGGGCGCGTTCGGCGTCGAGTTGGGCTTGCCTCAGCGCTTTACGTGAGGGCAGTGGGCTCGGCTCTGGCGGATCAACGAGTCCCTTGTAGGCCCGCAAAGCCGCACGGTCACGTGCACGAATCTGTGAATCTCGTTCGCGCAACGGAATTGTTTCCGCGGCTTGAGGTGTTGGCTCTGGAGCAGCAGGGGCTGGCGAAACAGGTGCAATGCCAGCAGGCGCCGCGGTTACTCCCGGGGCGCCAGTGGTGTGCGCTGATTGTTCGCGCAGTTGCCTGCGGCTTCGAATCGGCTCAGTTTCCTTGCTCATTACTTACTCATTCGGTTCTCTTTAGTCACCGGCACTAGACCTGCGCCGGCATCTTTTACGGGTTCCACATACAGCCCATACTTGGCAATATATTGCACCACACCATCTGGAACCAGGTACCAAACGGGGTTTTGCTCTGCCACACGTTTACGGCAGTCAGTGGAAGAAATCGCCATGGCGGGCACTTCCAACAAGCTCACATCGGTGCGGCCTGCGTCATCGAGCACATGCCCCGGACGGGTGACCCCCACGAAATGCGCCAAGTCCCACAGCTCATCACTGTCTTTCCATGACATGATCTGGGCCATCGCATCGGCGCCCGTGATGAAGAACAGGTCCGCTTCAGGGCGCATCCTGCGCAAATCACGCAGTGTATCAATGGTGTAAGTCAGCCCTGGCCGGTCAATATCCACCCGGCTGACCGTGAACTGCGGATTCGCGGCCGTAGCAATCACTGTCATCAAGTAACGGTGCTCTGCGGCACTGACCTTGCCTTTGGCTTTCTGCCAAGGCTGACCAGTGGGAACAAAAATTACTTCATCAAGCTTGAAAACGCTCGCAACCTCACTGGCTGCGACAAGGTGACCATGGTGGATCGGATCAAACGTTCCACCCATGACTCCAACCCGGAGACGGTCCCGGGTACCTTCAACCGAAGATACCCGGGTTGTTTCCTCAGTGATTGGAGGACGCCGAGTCGTTGCCGTGCAGGTGCTTGTTGGTGTGCTGGCGGTGGGGGTCATCCGTTGCTTCAACAGCGGTGTGACGGTTGCCCAAGTTCATGAACGACACCGTGACACACATCAGCAGCAGCAGGAAGGCGAGCATGACACCGCCAATCACAAACGGCGGCGCAATCAATGGCGCAAGTTCGTGTTCTTCTGCGGCAGCAAGTACGACGCCGGCAAGCTGGGTCAGCATTATTTCTCCCCTTGGGTACGTGGCCGGGCGGTTATCTCGCCACCTCTGGCCGATTAGTGCATGTATTCCTTCTAATGGTACGTGCTATCGGCACGCTCGGCGGCACCGGCCGCGCCGTGTGCACCACACCAGCACGATTCTGATGGGTACACGTGGCTAGGCACACACTTTTTTACGGTGGCTATCCATTGAGTGGCCCCTGCTCAGCACGTCACAGTCTGGACAGACATTTCGACGTTGGGTATGGGCTTGAGAGGTTGGACGGCCGGGAACCCGCGGGTGCCCGCTCGGATCGGCACCACCATCGCAAAAGGGATGGCGCTTGCGGGAAAAGACGGCATTAGACGGCCGTCTTTTCCCGCAAGCGCCGTCCGATGTGGAGCT